>NZ_JACYLP010000036.1:0-13866 GCF_015272455.1 Thermoleptolyngbya sp. C42_A2020_037 | reverse complement strand
CAGCCCAATTTTGTGGGATAAGAATATCCGGGAGGTCTGGGAAGGGCGATCGCCCGGCCAGCTTGCCACCTTGACTCCGACTGCTGCTGCCCCCCGATTCGATCCCTGATGGATCGCTAGCTAGCCGCTTAGAGAGCAGCATCTCCGTGAAAATAGGGTCATGCCCCCTTGATCGAACCCCGGACTTCATTGAAGATTAGGTGTAGAAACGGAGTCGCTCATTGATCTTGCGGATTAGATGCGTTAGTAGTTGCTCTGTTCATGCTCTATTTACTCTGGGTTCCGTTAATTTACGTAGGGGAATTCCGCAGTCCCTTGAGGGCGTAACCCATTGGAAACTACGGAGGGCGATCGCCCATCTTTTATGTTTTCTTAAAGACCATGCAGCCATGTTGGACTGGAGTGTACCTGTGACAAACGACTTAGAGTTTTGCGTTCGCACAGCGCTTGAGTTTGGCGAGTTGTCGCCCGCAATGCAGGCTCGAATTGCCGACTTGGTTGCCTCAGGAAGCCTGTCGCAGCGCGATCGTATGTTGCTGTCGTTGCTAGAAGATGCGATTGGCGATGGCTGCATCCGCCAGCTTTCTGCGCCGGTTTCAGTTTGAGTCTCCTGGCTTGCGGTTCCCAATGCCAGACCACTCCCTCAGCGATTCCAGCTCTGTTAAGAGATCCGTTAGGAGATCTATTAAGAATTGTAGCCTTATGATGAAGATGAAAGGCTGCTGTATCGGGACTGAGCCGCCATCGCTGAGGGAGTCTCGTTTTGAAAGTTTTTTCCATGCTTCGCCCGTCCGATCGACGGAATCTGGGGTCTCTATTTGTTTCGGGGCTACTCTTTTGGGCATCGCTGGCATCGCTGCTACCAATCCTGCCGTTGTATGTGCAGTCGTCTGGGGCGACGGGGCAGAGGGTGGGGCTGGTGATGGGCTGTTTTGCGATTGGGCTGTTGGGGTCGCGGCCACAGTTGGCGCGGCTTGCCGATAATCGGGGACGCAAGATCACGCTGCTGTTGGGCATGGCCGTGGTGGCGATCGCCCCGTTAATCTACATTTTTGCTGAGTCGATGGTGCAACTGGCGGCGGTGCGGGCCTTTCACGGGCTGAGCATTGCTGCCTTTGCGCTAGCCTACAGTGCGCTGGTAGTGGATCTATCTCCCCCCCAGCATCGGGGCGAACTCATCGGCTACATGAGCCTGGTAAACCCGATTGGCATGGGGCTGGGCCCGGCCATGGGCGGTTTTTTGCAAGCTGCCTGGGGCTATCAGGCGACTTTTTTGGCATCGGCAGCGCTGGGTCTGCTGGGATTGGCGCTGTTGCTGCCGATTCGGGAGCCGCGCATTGAAAAGCACCCAGCAGCGCAACACCATCGCCGCGAAAATTTCTGGTTGCAGCTTGCTCATCCTGCGGTGCGAACGCCTGCGCTGGTGCTGCTGCTGGTGGGGCTATCGTTTGGGGCGCTGACGACGTTTGTGCCGCTGCTGGTGGCCGAGTCGGGCGTGAGGTTTAACGTGGGGCTGCTGTATACGGCGGCGGCGATCGCCAGCTTCACGATTCGCCTGCCCGTGGGTCGAGCGTCGGACTCCTACGGACGCGGCCCGTTCATCAGCTTTAGTCTGGTGCTATATACCCTTTCGATGGTGGTGCTGTGGCAGGCAGATAGCACCCTGGAGTTTCTGCTGGGCGGTTTTCTAGAAGGGGCGGGCGCGGGCATTCTGATTCCCATGATTGCAGCGCTGATGGCTGATCGCGCCTTGCCCAACGAGCGGGGTCGTATGTTTAGCCTGTGCATGGTGGGGTTTGATGTCGGGATTGCGATGGCGGGGCCGGTGCTGGGGGCAGTGTCCGATCGGGTCGGCTTTCGCGCAATTTTTGGCTGGTCGGCGGTGCTAACGGCGATCGCCCTGCTGCTCTTTTTCACGCTGTCCTCCAAGGACGCGCCCCACTCGCTGCGGTTTGCGCTGGGTCGCGGGGACGATATCTATGCCGTAGATTCCCCAAGTTAACTAGCACACACTCCCTCACGCGCCGAAAAGGTTAGGCTAATGAGGTTTTTGGAGACAGGGTTGCGCCTGCGCTTCCCAAGCGCATAGCCATTGGAACATGACGTGAATCGATGATCCTGCCCCCTTGAGACGGTGGGTTGCAGCTTCGCCATTCACTCATCGCCATTTATAGCGAGGCTTTATGAAGGGATTACAAGGAAAAACGGCCCTGGTGACGGGGGCTTCTTCGGGCATTGGACAGGCGATCGCCATTCGGCTGGCGCAGGAAGGGTGCAACGTTGCAATCAACTATCGCAGCAACCCAGACGCAGCCCAAGACACCCAAACTCAAGCCATGCAGACCGCTTGCAATGGGGTTGAGGCCTGCGGCGTGCGATCGCTCTTGATCCAGGGCGACGTGTCCAAAGAGGATGACATCCGCCAGATCATAGCCACCACAATCGAAAAACTGGGCAGCCTCGACATTCTCATTAACAATGCAGGCATCCAAACCGAGAAACCCGCCCACGAAGTCACCGCAGAAGACTTTGACCGCATCCTGAACGTGAATCTGCGGGGCGCGTTTCTCTGTGCGCGAGAGTCGATCAAGCACTGGCTCGATCGGGGACAATCCGGCGTGATTATCAACATTTCCAGCGTCCATGAAATCATTCCCCGCCCCCTCTACGTCACCTACTCCATCAGCAAAGGCGGCATGGAAAACATGACCAAGACCTTGGCGCTGGAGTATGCGGCTCAGGGCATCCGGGTGAATGCGATCGCCCCTGGCGCCACCGTCACCCCCATCAACAACGCCTGGACAGAAGACGCAGAAAAACGCGCCCAGGTGGAAAGCCACATTCCAATGGGTCGAGCCGGAACCTCGGACGAGATGGCCGCTGCCGTAGCGTTTTTGGCATCCGACGAAGCCGCCTACATCACTGGGCAAACCCTCTTTATCGACGGTGGCTTGACGCTATATGCCGATTTTCGCGAGGCCTGGTCGGCTTAGTGAGCAGCAAAGGCGGAGGAGCTAAGGCGCTGAAAACTCGGTTAATCCGGTAATCAGGTTAATCCGGTAATCAGGTTAATCCGGTAATCAAAGGTTAATCAAAGGCTAACAAAGCGCCTGATCTGCCCAAATCTTCCGCCCATCGCCGCCAATCCAAAATCCAAAATCCAAAATCCCCAATCAGTGCTCCATGAATCCAACTGCAACTGCCGTTCAAAACGTCCTCAACGCCCGCGCCCGGTTGGGAGAGTGTCCGCTTTGGGATTGGGATGCTCAGTTGCTCTACTGGGTGGATATCTACAACCATCGGGTGCATCAGTTTGACCCAGCGACGGGGCGCGATCGCTTCTTTGACGTGGGTGATGTGGTCAGCGCGATCGCCCTGGCCGGGGAGCAGCAAATCTTGATGGCCCTTGGCAATCGGCTGGCGCTGCTGGATACCCAGTCGGGCACGCAGCAAACGCTGTATACCGCCGAGTTTGACTGTCCTGGCACGCGCTTCAACGATGGCAAATGCGATGCCCAAGGGCGCTTCTGGATCGGGTCGATTAGCCCGGAACCGGGACAGGCGGCTCTCTATCGCTACGATCCAGACGGCTCCTGGCAGACGATGGAAACTGGCTTGACGATTTCTAACGGGCTGGGCTGGAACCCGGCGGGAGACACCTTTTATCTGACGGATTCGCCCCAGCGGAAGATCTTTGCCTACCGCTTTGATGCGGCGACGGGAACGATTGGCGATCGCCAGGTGCTGGTGGATTTGGGCGATGAACCCGTAGAACCTGACGGATTGGCGATCGACACTCAGGGCAATCTCTGGTCGGCGCTGTGGGATGGCTGGTGTGTGGTGAAATGTGATGCGACGGGTCGGGAGTTACAGCGCATTCCGCTGCCCGTGCAGCGTCCCACCTGTCCCATTTTTGGCGGGGCAGGGCTGACGGATCTCTATATCACGACGGCTTCGGTGGGGCTGAGCCAGGCGGAAATTCAGGCCGGCTTTTATGCAGGCGACTTGTTCTGCTTGCAGACAGATGTCACAGGGCTACCCGCCCATCGCTTTGGCAGGGCATAAGGCCGGGCCTTGCAGTTCATCTTGACCCACTGCCTCATTCGTAGAGTCGGGCTGGCTTTTCACTGATATGCGCCTCGATCGGTCGCACCTTTTCGATGAATTCAATCAGCGTGGTGTAATCGGGCGGCGCGGCGTTGGGAATATAGCCGACCTGCTGGGCAATGGTGGGCAACACCTCGCTCATGGCTTTTTGGATCACCGCCTGCTGATTGCGGTCGATGGCAGGGCTGATTAGCACAGAGCCGGAGGGAATGCGGCGACTGGCCCGCACAATGCGGAAGGTTGCGGGGCTGAACTGCGGCCGCAGTCGGTCAAACTCGTCTCGGGCTAATGCACCCAGGTCGGCTTCCTGATTTGCCAACCACTCCATCACGGTGGCGGGCGTGGAGGCGATCCGCACTTCCGATGGCGTGGTGCCATACAGTTCATACAGCGGCACGTAGTAGCCCGTTGCAGACCCCGGCTGCCCCAGCGCCACAATTCTTTTATTTACATCGCTGAGGTCTTGAATTGGGCTGTCGTCGCGCACTACTAGGACGGAACTGAGGTTGTTTACCCCCTCCAGCGGAAACAGCGGCAGGTATTGGGCGCGAGAGAGGGCGATCGCCGCCAAACCCGGAGGCGCAAAGGCCAAAGACCAGGCCTGTCGCTGGAGTTGTTCGACGGCTTTTACCTCGTTATAGGCTGGCTCCAGTTCTGCCAGCATTTTGGTCTGGGCCTGCAAATAGTCCAAAAACGGTTGATATTGGTCGATGGACTTTGCCCCTTCGCCATAGGTGACCACGCCCACGGTCAGCTTATCCAGCTTGGTTGCAGTAGAACTGTCCCGGCCATCGCAGGCCGAGAGCAACCCGATCATGCTCTGAGTCAGCAAGGCCCGACCCGACAGGCGCAGGAGGGTGCGGCGAGAGAGGGTGTTCATTAAGGCAATCCGGCGAAAATACAAAATTTTCTGATCCGAAACATATCATTGGAATCAGGCAATATAGCGAGATTCCAGGTTTTTCAAATGTTGCAAAGCCTTAACCTGAGCCGAAAGTTTAACTTGCTGCTGCTGCTGGTGTTTCTGGTGGCGATCGCCCTCAGCGGCCTGGCCTTTTCCCGCATTTTGAACCGGGATGCCGAGCAAGCCGTGGTGGGCAAGGCTAACATCCTGATGCAGACCATGCTTGCTGTTCGAGACTATACCTCCGAGCAAATCAACCCAGAACTGGCTCCCCGACTGGAAACGGAATCCGAATTTTTGCCGCAAACCGTGCCGGGCTATTCTGCCCGCGAAGTGTTTGAGAACCTGCGAAAAAGCCCTGAATATACCGACTTTTTCTACAAAGAAGCCACGCTCAATCCCACCAACCTGCGCGACAAAGCTGACACCTTTGAAGCCTCCATTGTCGAGCAGTTTCGCAGCAATGCCAATCTCAAAGAACTCTCTGGCTATCGCCAGTCGCCTGCGGGACGGCTCTACTACACCGCCAAGCCCATTGCGATTACCAAAGAAAGCTGCCTGCGCTGCCACAGCACCCCAGAAGCCGCGCCTAAGAGTCAGCTCACCACCTACGGCCGCGAAAACGGCTTTGGCTGGCAACTGAATGAAATCGTCGGCGCACAGATGATTTCTGTCCCTGCTAGCGGCGTGATCGACAGCGCCCGCCGCGCCTTTCTGCTGTTTATGGGCATCGTGACAGGCGCGTTTTTGCTGGTGATGTCGCTGCTGAACTGGCTGCTGCGCCGGGCCGTCATTAACCCCATCAAAGGCATGGCGACGGTCGCCAACGAAATCAGCCTGGGCAATATGGATGCCGACTTTCAGCAAAAATCCAATGACGAAATTGGCAAACTCGCGGCGGCGTTTAACCGCATGAAGACGAGCCTCAGTATGGCGATGGAAATGCTGGGACAGCGGGAGTAGGAAAGGTACATCGATTTTGGATTAGGGACTTCCAATCCGGCTCCTTTCTCCCAAAGCGGGAGAAGGGGTTGGGGGATGAGGGCAAACTTGCAGAACTGGGATGCGCCCACGGGCAAGCGCCTAGAAACGCTAGAAAAACGAATCCCCAGCCTCCATAGAAGCCGGGGATCAGCGAAGAAAACCAAACAGGTCAAGCCTATGCTTTTTCAACGCGAGTGCGATCGGGCAGAATCCACATCAGCACGGGCGACAGGGCAGCCGAAGCAAGGCAGACGATGGCAATGATGGCGAGACCAGTGGAAACATCGGTAGGCATTTTTTACTCTCCTATTTTTTCTCTGAATAGTTCTGGAAATCTGTTGATGCGAACAGTTGATACGAACAGGGGGGAAACGCCCGTGAGATCAGCAGAAAGCCGATCAGCAGAAAACTGGTGTGGCGAAAGTAGGCAAGCGCAGATAGCGCGATCGCTCCCCGATGCGAGAACTCAGGCAGTTGTGATAGCAATTCCAAGGAATCACCCTTCGTAACCAGCCTCTATAAAAACCAAGCTCTATGAATTAGGCACAGAGTTGAACACAACGCTAGCTATTCGTGCTGGCCGTTCATACTGGCTATTTGAGCTGGCTGCTTGGGTACACCGTTAGATACAACGTTTCGGCAAGCAATTTCGGGAAACGGAATGGCTATTTCAAACTTACTTTCTGTATTCAATTTTACTAAATCAAATGAATATTGGGGGAAAGCTTAATGTCTTGTATTGATTTCGCTCTCACTAATCCCTAAGAGTTTGCAATGTCAGCACTTGCGGCGGGGTTGCGTCGGGCGGATAGAGGAACGTCACCTGTACGAGACGGCGACCCCCCGGCGGCAGGTCAAGGACGGCCAGGGGAGCGCTGCGATCGCCCCGTCGATGCACCAGATGCACATAGCGCGTGCGGTTTAGCCCGCGGCTGTCGAAAAAGCGCACCCGCACCGTGCCGCGAAAGAAGGTTTGCGTTGGCAATGGCTCAAAAAAGCGCAGCCCGTTTTGGCTGAGGGTGTCTTCTTTGATGGGGGTTTGCAGGGCGATCGCCACCCGCTGCAATTGGTCGGTCGGGTTATGCAGCGGCAGCGCCAGGTCATACTCTACGGCGTAGTTGCCGTGGGCAGCGTAGGCGGTGTCGTCGTAGCGCACGATCAGCGGCGCGGTCTGAATCTGGCCCGTGCCCAGTCGCCCCGCCACCAAGCTACTCAACGGGTACGAAACGCCTGCGCCCGCAGGTGGAATGCTGAGGTGGGGGCCGTTGGGTTCGTCTGTGATTCGCGCGGCCCAGCGAGATCCTCGCGCCACGCCGGCCACTCGACCGTAGATGACTGCGCCCGGTTCGCCCGGTGGAGTGGGGGGGCGATCGCGCGGAACTGCCAAATCCCCTGCTTCCAGCAGGCTTACCCAGTCTTCCAGCGTCGGCGCTTGCTCGTTTCCATCAACATCGCGGCGGGCAAATAGGGCCAAACTCGCAGCATACACCGGGCCATCACTCCGCAGCCGCGCCAGAGTCGATCGCCCATTCAGCGGCGGGTCGAGCGTCGCCACCGGGATCGGCGCATTCAGCAGCAGTTGATAGCCCCCCGGCGGAATCACTAGGCGATCGGGGAAGACCTCGCCACGCCGCCCTCGCAGCACGTCACTCATGGCGCGACTGCCCGGCCCAGCAAACACGCTGCCATCGGGATTTTCTACCCATCCCGGCAGGGTGATAAACGGCGCATCAGGCTGGCTCAGGTAGCTGGCGGCGCTGATCACCTGCACTGTGACAGGCTGCGCTCCCGGATTGTGTAGCACAATGCCCAAATACAGGCTGGTGAGATTATCCGGCGACACCGCCCGAAACACATGATGGGCAAACACATCAAACCGCCCCGCCAGCGGCACGTTTAGATGGGCGGCGGGGTGCTGCTTGTCCGCAGGCGGAAAGGTGGAGAGCAAAATGCCCTCCGAGCCGACCAGTTCCGGGCTATTGCTGTTGAACTGGAGTGTGTCGTCAAGCTGCCCCGGCAGAGGGCGCACCTCTCGTGGCACGACGATTTCTTGGGGCGTGGGGGCAGGCGCTTGGGCGAGAACTTGGGGAGCGAATAGCAGCGGGAAAAATAGCACGGCTTAATCGGAACTAAAGGTGAATCAGACGATGGAGAACCTGGCAAAAGTCTTGCAGGATGGGCTGGCGGTTGGCAGCAGTGAGAACGGGAATGTGGACAAACAGGCAGGGACGCTGGGATATCTGGGCATGTTCCAGCAGGGAGAAATAGAGCGCGTTGCACACAAAGCGTCCGGCATCGTGGCTGAGGTCGGTGTGGGGCAGGTCGGCGGCGAGGCGGGGCAAGTCGAGCGGTGTTTTGAGGACGCAATTGCCCTTTACTGCTTGCACTTCTAGACTCAGGCGATCGCGCGTTTCTGCCATGCCGCAGCAGACGACCAAATCGGGCTGGATTTGCTGGATGTGGGCGATCGCCAGCTGGGGCGCTTGCTCAAAATCAACAGGCAACTTCCGCAGAACGTGCAGCGAGTCCAGAAAGTCCAAATCGCATTGCAACAAGTCCTCCAGCAGCTCATCCGACGAGTTGGAAGGCTGTTCGGGTTTCCAGGTGGTGAATGAGGTGAGCAGAATTTTTCGAGTCACAGAATTCCAGTCATAGAACTGCGGAGGGGCGATCGCCCTATCAGTTTTACATCAGACAGGACGCTTCTGGAAGCCTTGAGCCGAGCGCCAAATGATTAAAAGCTGAGAGATAAATTGCAAAATTTCTCAAGTTCCGTAAACTGTTCTGTAATTTCCGTTTGGTTACGATACTAAACGCCTTTAACCCCCTTGGAGGACAGCATGAGCTTGAATGCAAGCCTGAACCGTAGCCCGAAATTGTCTGTTCTATCGGCGGCTTCTGCCCTGGCGCTTGCCGGAGCGGCTTTGCTGTCTCTGCCTGCGGCTGCCACTCCCTGCGGCTTTGCCAAGTCCAATCCCACGACTACGACGCTGACGGATACCCCTTCTACGCCCGTTGACACCCTCAGCGACTCGCCCAATGTGAACCGGATGAGCTTGCTGGGTGGCGGCATTGTGGCGATCGCCGCCCTCGCAGGAGGAGCCTTTGCCCTCAAGGCCTACCGCGCCCGCAAGCTCCAGCCTGTAGCTGTGCCCGGTGCAACTGCTGAAGCGGATGCCGAAGCAAGCTTCATCGAAGAAAAGCCCTTTGCCATCGTCGTTCCGGCGATCGCCCTAGAGCGCCCCTCTGGCTCTGTCGAAGATCTGGACGCAGAACCAGTGGGCCGCAAGTAGACTCATCAGTAGGTCTGCAAATGGGGGTCTGCAAATAGGGCGATCGCCCCTGGGGTTATTTTCAATTAACCCATCCAGCCACCTATCCGGACGATCCGACGACCATCTAGACTTAGAGACATCTAGATCTAGACATTAATACACACTCGCAGCCTGACTTATTGCCAGGCTGTTTTTTTTGGGCTAAACCTCCTCTCCTACTCTCTCCAACCCTCTAACCCCATTACTGACCGCCACCCAATCTGCCACGCTCAAGTCTTCGGCACGGGCCTGGGAATTCAGCCCCAGCCGCTCCAGCAATGGCCCTAGCTCCTCCTTGTCCACCGCAGATTGCAGCGTGTTGCGGAGCATTTTGCGGCGGGTAGCAAAGCCCAGTCTGACTAGCAGATCCAGGTGCTTGGGATCGGCAGCGGCGGGGACAAACGGGCGCGGGGTCAGGCGCACAACGACGGAATCGACCTTGGGCGGCGGCTGAAAGGCGCTGGCGGGGACGTGACAGATGCGATCGCACTGAGCGAGATACTGCACCCGCACCGACAACGCGCCGTAGGCCTTGCTGCTAGGGCTGGCGCAGAGGCGATCGCCCACTTCCTTTTGCAGCAGCAGCACGATCGAGTCAAACGGGCGCGGATTGGGTGCGGCAATACTGCCCAGCAGTCGCTCCAAAATTGGCCCGGTGATGTTGTAGGGAATATTGGCAACGACCTTGTTGGGCTGCTGAAACTGGGGAAAATTGGCCAGCAGCGTGTCCAGATCCAGCGACAGAAAATCCCCTTGCAGCAGCAGAAAATTGGGCGTTTCCCCCAGTTGCTTGGCCAGCAGCTTGCACAAATCGCGGTCAATTTCTACCGCCACCACCGCTGCGGCCAGGGGCAAGAGGCGGCGCGTCAGGATGCCCGTGCCGGGGCCAATTTCCAAGACGCGATCGCCCTCTGATAGGCTGGCAGCGTCCACAATTTGCTGAAGCGTGCGATCGCTGCGGAGCCAGTGTTGCCCAAATTGTTTTCGTGTGCGAGGAGCCATCGGCAGCCGTCGATATAGTTTTTGCCCAGATTCTTAACCCATCGTCTTGGCTAAGAGTCCAAGCTTCCCACACTGAGGGGCACCATGTCTCCCTGAAGCGTCAGCCCCAATAGCATTTGTTGGCGGGGCTTGATCAAGGTGCCTGTGAGGGCGCAGTGGGTTTCTTGATGGGCGATCGCCGCTACACTAGATTGAATCTCGTCCCGCGACAGGAGGGATGGGGCTTCACCGCTTTTTTGCTGCACGTAGCGCCACAGCACCTCCCGAATTAGCGCCTGATAGCCCTGGCTCCCGGCAATTTCTTTGAGCCGCTCCTTGAGCGATCGCTCTAGCCGGATGCTGGTCACTTCCATTTCAGTAGTCGATGTGCGGTTCAGGGTGTGCATTGTACAGGGCCTCCTTCGTAAAGCCTCCTAAAAGAACTGGCCCTATCGTAATACACCTGTAGTATGTTGCGCCAATCTATCGCCCTGAAAGGTAAGAATGGGGTCAGGGTTAAAGATTTAGAGGCTTCAAGTTGGAGATCATTGCCCTGCAACACGGCATTAAAAAATCGCTGCACAGAGCGGCTGTACAACGATTTGCGGAAGTTAAGCAAACAATCTATCACGGGCTATTACAGAGGCGATTAAAGAAATCAAGGGATCAAAGCTCTTGATCGATAACGCTGCTGTGAATCGGATAGCAACCGGGACTAAGCGAACCCTGGAGAGTTTTTCGGGAGTTTCTCCTTAATTTTTTGTGTCCCAGTCGTCCGCTACCGTGCCGTCGGAGTCAAACACCCAGGGCAAATCCTCAGGACTGACCTGGGTCAGTTACGGTTGCAACCTGGTTATTGGAAGTCATCGTCTCAATCCGGTTGCCGCGAGTGGTCAAGGTCACGGCCGAGCCATTCCGCAGCCCTAAACGAGCCTGATCCTGAACCGAAAGGGATAGCAGACGAATCGAGCCATCGGCCAGACGGACTCGGATGCGATCGAGCCGGGGGGTTAGCTCGACGATCGTGGCCGCCACTTGTTCTAGGGGCTGCACCGAAACCATCCGCATCATGGTGACAATGCGATCGCCGCTCATCGTCAACATCACCTCTGCACCGGGGGCCAGTCCCAACTGACCTTGCTTCTGAGCCGCCAGCGAGAACATGCGGATGCTGCCGTCTGCCAGTCTTAGCCGCACCGTGTCTTCGCGGGGGTCAGCATCTACAACGGTGGCGGTGGTGCTAGTTTCTGGGGAAGAAGAAATCAGGCGAGTCATGGTGATGATGCGGTTACCGCTCATCGTTAGCATCACGTCGGCACCCCGCTCTAGTCCAAGTTGACGCTGCTCCTGGGCAGACAGAGAAAACATACGGATGCTGCCATCCGAAAGTCTCAGACGGACTGTGTCTTCACGAGTGTCGGCATCGATCACGGTTCCAGTCGTGCTGGTCAGGGCTTGGGCAACCAGGATCGAGGACGAGGAGGAGGCGAGTCCGGCCTCAGGCAGGGCGATCGCACTTGGGGCGATGGTCAATCCAGCGACGAGCGCCAGGGCAGCGCCCATCCATACATTTCGACTTTCCAGCTTTTTGTGTTCCAGCGTATTCATCTCAAGTCATCTCCAAAATCAACATCACAACGCAGCTCGGCTGAAGCAAAGTACCTGCATGAGTGAACAAAAGCCATCAGCGTTACGTTCTGGCTTGCGTTCCTGTCAAGGATCTTTAGGCATTCAGCCTGCTATTCATGATGGATGGAGTGGATGACAGTCAAATGATGGCCGGTTAAAAGCGCCATAAGAGAAAGATAAGAGAACGCTGAGAGCCTGATTGAACCATCTATTCAACATCAGAGCATGAGGCCGATAATGAGGCTACCCATTGAACAGCGCCAGATTTCAGCAATGCTCTGCAATGCTCTGCGATTCTCAAAAATCTCTAGTTTGGGCTGTTGGGGGTCTTCTTTCAGCCCGATAGCACCTTCGACTGGCAACGCAGGAAGCATAGAGGATTAACACTAGCCTCGGTCGGCGATCGCCGAAGTCGGTTCATCCGCTGCTTTTGGAAAATGGCGATCGATGATCTGCGGCACGTCTTCTGGACGGATTCGGCTATAGCGCGTTTTGTTGATGATGACGTTTGGCCCGGCTTTGCACTGTTTCATGCAGCCTGTGCCTTTGAGCTTTACTTGGTCATCCAGTTGGCGATCGCCCAGGGCTTGCTGAATCGCTTCGGTAACAGCCCAGCCGCCACGCTTGCAGCAGTCCGACTTTTGGCAAAACAGAATCGTGCTACCAGTGCTGGGTGCAGGAGCCGCTGGCTGCGCCGGAGAAACGGTTGGGATGGACTGCTCTAAGCCACGGCTTGCTCGCTCAGGGACTGCCAAGTCAGCACTGGGCGACGCAACCCGAATATGGTCTGCCTTAAACTTGACCATCCCCTCGCCATAGTCCAACTGCTGATAGCCGCTGACCTGGAGCCACTCACCTGGCACTAGCACCCGCTGACAGCTTGCCCGCGCCTCTTTCGACAGCTTAATGTACAGTTCTCCAACTGCTGTAGACAGGCGCAATCCCTTAATCTTGTAGCCGTCTTTTACCACCAGTCCTAGAAATCGACCTTCGATCTGAAACGGTGTTTTTTCGCTTTTGTGGCCCATAAGTGAATTACCCCTTGACGCGCCAGCAGCGGTCTAATAGTTCAACTAAATCTTTGCGAGAGGCAGTGATTTGGTAAATTACGCTCCTCACCTGGAGGGCGGCCAGGGGCGTAGAAACGTCGGCCCGAAGCATCCCATCTGGAAAACAGTATGCCGGAATATCGAGATCTCGGAGGCGGTGGTAGACTTGCCAGCGATCGCCCCGAGATATAGCGATCGCTGGCAGTCTTGAAGCGTCGGAATCGGCTGTGGCTTCGGTAGTGAGCGGGAAGGTCGGGTTCATCAATCCAGCGTCAGCAGGTCAGTGAAGATTTGCAGAAGGAAGGGCAACGAGTACTTAAAGTACGTCTAAAGAGCGCTCTGTGAGCTTTATCAGCAGCACGCCGTAACCAGCGCTCCATCATCAATAGCCAGCACTCTATTGACAATAAAAGTCAATAGCTCCTATTTCCAGGATAGACGCTCACTGGATCTTTTTGCAAACTATTTTCATTAGCAAACCGTCAAACTTGCTGCCTAAACAAGTCCAAAAGCCTCTTCAAACGGTCGTTTCAGCGATTTTCTAGATTAAAACTTACTTCCAAGATTGATCTAAATCCTGAGTGAGTGTGCGATAGAAATGCTTCACTCCTCTTCAAAGGGGAGGCGCTCTGGCGCGGCAGGCGCGACCAAATCCAGCAGGGGCGATCGCTCTACTGGCGCTAGATCGACAGGCTCCAGCGGCGCAGTTGGCTCCGAAAGTGGCGCAGGCTGGGCAGTAGGGCTAACCAACTCTGGTCGCGAGCTGGGACGGGTGCTGGGCGGCTCCGCAGGTTTGGATTTAGCAGGCTTAGAGCTAGCAGGTTTGGATTGAACAGACTCCTGCAACCTGCTTGACTGACAAAACGGTGGCAGGCTGAGATGAAAGCCAGGAGGGAAG
>NZ_JACYLP010000019.1:0-109883 GCF_015272455.1 Thermoleptolyngbya sp. C42_A2020_037 | reverse complement strand
ATACTACATTCTGCCCCCATTTTTTGTATGTTGAGCTATCTTTCAACACCTCTGTGTTAGATCATGAGCTAGCGATCAATACTTCTCTCCTTAGACAGATTATTTCAACTCAGTCAGGAGCCGATCATTCAGCAAAATTGTTCCCGTCTATTACCCCTACGCTATCAACTTTATCAGCTTGTACTTGTAAATGAGGCTTCTAGCCACGTCCGCATCGTCCGAAAGCTAATGCACACCTTAGATACAATTTTCTTGTGCTTGTCTGGGGATAGCTTCATTGTTCTCTGATATCTGAATCTTTCCTGTACATCCCCGATGAAATACTTGGCCCTATCAATGTCCACCAGAGACACAGGCGAGGTGCGATCGCCAACTGTTGTGTTTCATCGTGTCTTTCATACTGCACCATAATGCTCATGCCAGAGTTGTATTTCAACTCTATATCTGTACTATTCGACCTAACCTGATTGGGCTGCGTCTAGCCGAACATGGTTGCGTAGTCGCAGGCGAAGGTCTTAAAACTGCGCGGCTCTTTACCAATTGCGTCTTGTATATCAGACGAAACTGCTGCTGCCTCATTGCGTCGGTAGTGCGCGTAATCCTCAATCAGCCCTTCTGCTTGCCAAACTGGCATCCCAATGTTGAGCAGTTGATCGCGCATTGCTTCAGATGGAATATCGACGAATGCAATCTGACGATTGAGCGCAGCCGAGAGTTGGTCTGCCATCTCAGCATGAGTCAATGCCTGTGGTCCGGTGAGGTCATAAATCTTTCCCTCATGCCCTGTTTCTGTTAGAGCAACTACTGCAACTTCTGCAATATCGCGCACGTCTACCACGCTGACCTTTGCATCACCGATCGCTGCATAAAAGGCGTTTTGGCTCGTGATTGTCGATTTAAAGCTTAATAAGCCCTGCATAAAGAGATTGGGACGCAGAAACGTGTACGTCATTCCTGAGGCTTGAATTGCCGCTTCGACGGCGGCATGGTAACGCAAAAAGCGCACAGGCGAATGGGCATCGGCTGCAAATTGCGATAGTTTGACGATATGCTTGACACCACTCTGACGAGCCGCATCAACAAACGCGAGTTGTTGGGCTTCTGCGCGTTCTGTAGAGTTCGTTAAGAGAAAGGCGCGGTCTACTTCAGTCAGTGCCTTCAACAGCGTCTCAGGGCGATCAAAGTTCCCCTCCACCACTTCAACATTCAAGAGTGCAATTTCCTTTGCTCGATCATGGTTACGAACCATAGCGCGGACTTGCACGTTCTGTGCTGCGAGTCGTTTGACAATCTCTGTACCGTTACTGCCAGTTGCACCAGTGACTAAAGTCTTCCGGTTCATTGGAAACCTCCTGATGGGTGTGTTGTAGTCAGCTTTGACTAAAAAAGCAATGCCTCAAGGACTCGAATTAACGTTTTGTGCAGGCATATTACTCGGCATCATCCGATTTAGACCCTAACGTTCAGAATTCACTTGCCTTATAATCACAATGTTTTCAGCAAACAGTAAAACACCTATTAGCCACGGAAGCGCCTGTAAAATGGCTTCCATTGTCCAGTTCTGACTTTGAACCTGCCAAATCATCCAAATAATAATGAATCCAATCACCAACGAGGATAGGATGACCGATGAATTGCGGCGGCGATAGAAGCGGATTGTCCTCTCCCGCAAAAATGGATTGAAAATACAAGCGATGTAGGACGCTCCTGCATTGATCAACAAGCTGGTTTGAAGGCCCGAAGGCAGGTTTGGGTATCCCAGCGCGATCGCTGTCAAACAAACTCCCAGCGCAAGATACAGAAAAGTAAACAAGGTAGATCGTTTCATTATTTCTTCTCTGGTGACGCTTATTCTCTGTACCAGACACGCACACATTGGAAGTATTTGATTGCAAGACCCTGACTGATCGTCACTGGGTGGAACGCATTCTTGGTCGTCAATCCGTAAACATCATCACTTGTGCCTTCAATCCGATCGGGTAAAACAACAGTTTCAACATTGATCACCTGTATCGTTGTACTTTCAATCCACTGATTGACAGCACTCACAACCTCAGAGAAGGATTCGTAATCGGAAGCTCCGCCGAGTGGTCCCCGTTCAGTAATCCGAGGCGTAAAATCTTTGTATTGAATCATGTGATTGACCACCTTAAAACTGTAGAGTTGAGCATCAATTCAAGTCGTGGGGATTGCCCACCATCTTTAAAACCTTTCTTTGTAAAACCTTTCACGGTAAAGCTTGGTGGGCAGTGATAGACCTATGAGATTTATTCCAAACCTTAAGCCAACTTTGCCAGTAAACCGCTAAGAACAAAGGTAAAAGCATGAACGCTGATATGGGCTAACATTGCAGCTTCTAGCGAATATTGCCAAAAGAGCCAGCCAAACCCAATCCCCGCAATCCCATTCAGTAACAATGCTCGAATAATCACAATTGGAGTGAGGGGAACGATCGCGGCAGTTGCTGGCAGGTGTAGCAGTCCAAATACCAACGCGGCTAGAGCGATCGCACCCTGATAAATCCCTTGACTGGGCAACGTAACGCCTTGTTTTAGAACTTTCCACGCGATCCAAACAAGCAGCGACATTAAACCCCAGCGCATCAAAATTTCCTCAGTGATGCCGCCATAGGACATTGCTGTGAGCAAATTTAACCAACTTCGCTCTGTATTATTGGCTGCCTGTAGCGCTTCAGGTAGGGCAGGTTGCATCAACTGATCGAGCAACAAGAGAACGATCGCTGCTGCTGCGCCCACACCCAAACTCCACTTCATCTCAACAGCAAAAGATGGAGATTTAGCAGTATGAAACACCCAATGATCAATCAAATGGGAGTGTAATCCAACACGGTAGGCACAACCAATTCCGATCAGAATGCTGATTGCCAGTAGAACTGAATACTGTAGTCCTTGCAGAAGCATTAAAATGCCCAATGGCGGCACTTTTACCAGTTTTTCTGGAGACAGTTTTGCTAACTGTTGCTCGATTAAGGGAATAGACGTGATCGTAAACATCACAATCCCTATACTGCCCAATACAAATAAAATCCCGAATTGTTTCAGAATTGCCATTGGCTTAATCTCCAGACGATCTGTCCTATTAGCCTGTGCTGCTGAACAACACCATCAACAGGAACGAGGGCAGGTTAAAAACGAAGTGGACGACGAGACCGGGCCAGATCGATCCGCTGCGGCGAAAGACCTCGGCAGTGGCGAGACCAGCCACCACAGCAGCGGGAAAGATGTTGTTGATCCCATGCATGAGAGCGAAGATCACAGTGCTACCCACGACCCCAACGAATGGACCGTAGCGCAGCAGCGCGTTGGTGACGATGCCTCGGTAGAGCAGTTCCTCACCAAGGGGTGAGAAGACGGCAATGAACACCGTGCTCAAAACCAGAGACAGTAAACCGCCGCGAGCGCCATCTCCATAAACATCCTGGACATTGTTCGTGTCCCCAGTGATCTGAACCCAGGCTAGGATCGCCAGACTTTTGAGCACGAAGGCAATCAGTCCTACTCCGATGCCGATCAGGAGCCAGCGTCCGGAGGTTCGACGCACGCCAAAGGCACTCAGGGAACGAATCCGCAGCCGCGCAGCCACTGCGAACGCGATCAGCGTGGCGACGCCAGTCCATGCAGTCAAGATCAGGCCGTAGACCACAGGGTCAAGACCGAATTGCGCGAACAGCCGGACACCTCCGAACCCTACAATTAAGTAGACGACGAGTCCGACAACGATCTCAAGCCAACCCGGACGGGAAACCCTGTTTGGTGCGATCGCGGCAGGGGCCTTTTGTGGGTGGTTAGAAGACACTTTAGACATGGTGATAAACTCCTTCGATCGAGTTGCTGATTCAAGTTGCTGATGGGTTCATGAATCAACGGACTCACTGTCAATCCCAAAAAGGTGTGTTGTCAAAAGCAATTCCTTTTGGTGCAACTATTTCAATGCACTAAAGGTCTTCCGGTGTAAGGGAAATTCGAGATTTAGCTCATTTGCCCAATCGGTCGAACAATGATTTCATTCACATCCACCTCTGAGGGTTGCTCGATCGCGAAGGCAATCGCACGGGCGATCGCTTCTGCTGGAATCACTGCCTCACGAAATTCCCCCACCCATGCCGCTGCTTCAGCATCCGTGATCGTGCTGGCAAGTTCAGTTTCCGTCACTCCAGGCGAAATCACCGTAACCCGGATGTCGGTCGATTCTTGCCGCAGTCCTTCGGAAATTGCCCACACTGCAAACTTAGTGGCGCAGTACACGGCTGCGGTTGGATAGACGTTGTGCCCGCCGATCGAGGATAGATTGACAAACTGCCCTGATCGTTGCTGCTTAAAGAGAGGTAGCGCAGCAGCAATGCCGTGAAGTACACCGCGAATGTTCACATCAATCATGCGGTTCCATTCATCGATCTTCAGCACCTCTAGCCTGGAGAGTGGCATCACGCCTGCATTGTTCACCACAACATCCAGACGACCAAATTTAGCTTGGGCAAACTCGACAAAAGCTTGCATGTCTTCGAGGTTGGTGATATCAAGGGTACGATATTCTGCTTCGCCACCTTTAGAGCGAATTTCGGCAGCGATCGCTTCCAGTCGATCGGTGCGCCGCGCCCCTAATACAACTCTTAGACCCTGACGAGCCAGCAATCTAGCCGTTGCTTCACCAATCCCGCTACTGGCTCCGGTGATCGCAATTACTTTGCTTTCTACATTCAACATGACGGTTCTCCTGACTTTTAGGATGGATTGAAATTAAATTGACTGACCACCAGAGACTTCGATTCTCTGAGCATTCACCCAGCGGTTATCTTCAGAAAGCAAAGATGCGATCGCCCCGCCGATATCATCGGGACGACCCACTCGACCCAACGCCGTTTGCGAAGCGATGAAGTTGTTGATTTCTGGATTGTCCCGCACTGAACCGCCCGCAAAATCGGTTTCGATCGCGCCCGGAGCCACCACATTGACGGCAATCTGTCGGTGTCCTAGTTCTTTTGCCATGTAGCGAGTCAGCACCTCGATCGCGCCTTTCATGCTGGCATAGGCGGAGTAGCCCGGCAGCGTAAAACGAGCAAGACCCGACGAAAGATTCACAATCCGTCCGCCGTCTTTGAGTAGGGGCAATAGCTTTTGGGTGAGAAAGAAAACGCCCTTGAACTGGATGTTCATCAATTGATCGAAATCGTCCTCGGTGGTTTCGGCAAACGGCTTATGGATACCAATTCCCGCATTGTTTACCAGAAAATCAAACTGATCGGTCTGCCAGGTATCTTGAAGTGTCTGTTTGACCTGTGCTGCAAATTCATCAAAGGATTTTGTGCTGGAAGTGTCTAATTGCAGGGCAGCAGCTTTACCACCCATTGCTGCAATCTCAGAGACAACGCTATTTGCTTCTGCCTCGCTGCTGCGATAGGTCACGATCACATCGACTCCTTTTTTAGCCAGCGCCAAAGCCGTATTTTTGCCCAGCCCTCGGCTCGCTCCTGTGACCAGTGCAATCTTCGTGTTGTTTGTCATGGTTATTCTCGTTAAAGTTGCGAAAGTCGCTCTAGCTCAGCGACAGGGCGACCAGCCCTAGTTTCCCGGTGAAACTCTTGCCCACAGGTCATTGAACTCTTGCATATCCAGAAAGGCGATCGCTTCGACAGCTTTGCCATCCTGCATCCGGAAAAACCAGGTGTAGGTGTTGTGGTAAGGTTGTCCATCCCTGGCGATCGCCGCTCCATCCCATAGAACAATGACCATATCGCCATCTGCCCAAATGCCGCGCACGGTTGGCACGATTGGGCTAGACAACCGGGCACTGGTTGGGTTGACGACCTGATCAAGTAATTCTTGCTTGCGATAGGTGCCCACCGTTGCACCAGTCCCGGTAATCGTCCAGGTTGCTTCTGGAGCAAGCAGATCGAAGACGTTGCCAGTTCCGTTGCGCCAACCGTCAAAAGACTGCCGGACGATTTCCTTATTGCGCTGTTCGATCACCTGAGTTTCCTGTACGTCTGCTTGATTGGACTGAGTGGCCTGAGCCAAGTCTGCGATCGCTGGAAACTGATCGAGGGCAGGCTGCTGATTCAATGCGGTCGAGTCATGTCTTGGCTCAAATGCAGTCTCATTCGACTGAAGACCTGCCTCATCCGTGCGAGCTTGCGTCATCGCCGGAACTGCCAGCAGCCCAATCAACCCCATACCTATCAAAACCTGATCTAAACGACGCATTCTCTTAACCTCCTGAAGCTTTCATAAGATTTGAGATATCTCTGAAGTCTGTGCTTTTGGGTTCACCGAAAGTGATTAAGCCGCAATATCTAGCCCTGTCGCAGTTTTTCCGCTAGTTCTCGATACGATCCTGATCGGATGTCTGTGAGCAGATCAATGCCTTGCGGCTGCCATCCCAATTGCTGAACTGCTTTGCGGTTAGACGGGCGGTTTTCGTATTGAACAAACGCCGTCAGGAACTGCCCCCATCGCGCCTCTGCCTCTTCGCGGTTAACTGAGCGCACTGATAGTTGCAGTACCGCTCCGATCGCTTCAGCTAATGCTCGTAAGGTGACGGTTGTCGAGCCAGTGCCATTGAAGACATCACCCGCTTTCGCCGCTTTCGCAGCAAGAAGAAACAGCGTCGCCGCATCATCTACGTGAACATCTGAGGTACGTATACTTCCGTCATTCACGTAGATGGACTCGCCAGCTTTCGCAGCCATCTGCATCAGCATTGGCACAAAGGTGCTGCCGCCGTGTCCGTAGACATAAGGCGGCAGACGAATCGCGCTCACTCGGATGCCGTCTTCGCTCAGGCGCAGTGCATCACGCTCGGAACGGATGCGGTCTTTCAGAACGAAGGTTTGCGACAGTGGTGAATCCTCTGTGGTTTCACCACCCGCCGGATCTGGAGCAACGACCGCCGTACTCGAAGTCACCACTAACGCCTTCCCTGTTCCGCGTAGAGGTTCACCCAATGCACCCACTGCTGCCGCGTCAATGCGTAGAACCTCTTCGTAGTCCATTCCCCAGTCGTGAATATATGCCAGGTGCAACACTGCGTCAGCTTCAGCGCTCTCTTGCCGAAGCACGTCCAGGCTGGTCAGATCTCCGCGCACTGGAGTCGCACCCAGCGCTCTCAATTGCACATCACCTTCTTCCTTCCGCGATAACCCTTGTACGGTGTGTCCTGCGGCGATCGCTTGCTCCGTGACAACGCGACCGATATATCCAGTCGCCCCAGTTACAAATATCCGCATTTGCTCTCCTTAGTTTTGTTAAAGAGTTCATCTTTCTCGATAAAAAACATAGCCGCCGTGATAAAGTACGCCATCACGAAACTCACCATCGGCAGTAAATCCAGTATCGTCCCAGTAATTAATACGATTTCCGGTGATTTCATAGCGTCCTTGATATGCGCTCTTTCTGTCGCCGCGAGCTTCGTCGTAACGGTTGTTGGGTAGAAGTTCTTGGCGGATATAACCATCTTCCGTCACCCACATTCCGACGTAAGGGTTATTTGATTGGTCGGCTTCCGTGTTAGCTTGATTTGAATTCATAGTTTGACGATCACTAGAGGTTTGAGGAGATGGAACAACTGATGGAGATTCAGTAGCAGAACCTTCCGTAGAAGCTTCTGGCGTGGGTGCTTCTGCTGTCAATTGCGGGGTACAGCTTATCAATGCAAAGGCTCCCAAACCGATCGTCACTGCCAATGTTCTGAGCATCAATTGTGTTTTCATACAAGATCTTCTTTGTGCCAATATGATTTGATGCTGATTTGTGTTTTGAGCCACAAAACCGCAGTGCAGATGCGTCATCTTCAACTGTCAAAAATGATTGTGTGCAGCCTGACGGCTGCGAAGTCTGCGGCTCGATCGGTAACATCTAATCACAGGGGCAGGATCTGAGCGCCGGGCCGCAGTTAGAGGCTGTTGTACTCGAATAGTTTCATCCTATAAGCAAGAATCAGGAGTCTGAATACACAAACCTTTCAGATGGTTGCCTGATCCTCTCAAAAGGCGCAGGCAAAGAAGAGAAATTATCTACAAAGAGTGCATGAGCAAGGCTATACCAATCGGAATGCAGCATGACGATGGGGACATAGAAACACAATGCCGCAATCAACGAATATACAGAAGTAGCAACGTCAGTTGATCAACGCATAAACGAGCGAAAAATAGACAGGCGGCATTCAAGATACCCGTAGCCGTTCAATATCTCGAATGGGCGGCGCACCAAACATGCGGGAATATTCGCGACTGAATTGCGACGTACTCTCATACCCAACTCGATAAGCCGCTTGAGTGGCATCGATCGCCTCGGCAAGCATCATCTGTCGAGCTGTTAACAGTCGTAATTGCTTCTGATATTGCAGCGGACTCATTGAGGTGATCGCCTTGAAGTGACGATGGAATGATGCAGCCGACATATTCGCATGCTCCGCTAGCTCCTCAACCCGCAGCGGCTTTGTAAAATCAGCTTTCATCTGCTTGATCACTTCCGCAATGCGCTGCATATTACTGCCAGCAGTCGCAATCTGACGCACCGCTTCACCTTGTTGATCTGTAAGCAAACGGTAATAGATTTCGCGAATCATCAACGGTGCTAGAAACGGAATATCCTCTGGTGTATCCAACAGCTTTGCTAGCCGGATGACGCAATCGATCAAGGGTGGAGCGGCATCGCTAACAGACCAGCCTCTGATTGGGTTTGCTTTCTGAGTGAGACTCAAATCCGTTTGAGCAATAATCTCACAGAGTTGAATTGGGTCTAGATTCAGCTTCAAGCCGAGATAGGGCTGATCAGGGGTCGCTTCTACCATACAGGCACTCAGCGGCATATCCACCGAAAGCACTAAATACTGAGCAACACCGTACTGAAACGTTTCCCCATTGACAGATACTTTTTTTTGCCCCTGCACCACAATGGCAAACAGAGGTTCACTGACTTCCTGAACGATTATACAAGGATCGCTTTGTCGCACGAAGGATAAGGGAGCGATCGCAGTTGGATGATAACCTTCTCCCCTACCATTGGTATGCCGATCGGCTAATCTCGCTAGCTCCGCACATTCGGCAACTGCCAGGGACTGCTGCGCTGACAAGATTTCTTCACCAGGAGAAATGCTGCTCTTGGTTTTGTGATCGAGTGTCTTGATGGTCATGCGTGATTCCTGACGAATGCCATGTTTCTCTATGATAAGAAGGTTTTCCCGATTCCCATCTTGATAAGAGTCATCTTTCACCTGTCAACGACCCACCCATCTTAAACACAACCTTTGTTGGAGAGGATTAGGCAAGGGAGACGGAGTGTCAGCCGGTTTTATAGGTTTCACTCCGTTGCACAGATGCCACCATCTACAAAAGTAGGAGTGCCAGTTGTGAAGCTTGCCTCATTGGAGCAAAGCCATAATTAGGTTTATTAACTGACGAAATCACCGACGACCTTGCCGATCGCTCTGTGAAACGGGTTCGGATGCCTCATCGCGCTTGAATACCTTGTAGGCGATCGCCAAAAACACAGGTACTGCAACCAGCTCCGCTAGCGCCCCGTAGGTGGCGTGATACTCGCTGATGGTGAACAGAGCGGGTGAGGGCAAGGCAGTTCCAGTGATGTTGAACAGGAGTACCCCACCGATGTTGTTCGCGAAGTGTACGCCGATGGCGAGTTCGGTGGTGCCGTCAATCAACGAGACCACGGTCCACACCAGACCCGGAACGAGGAAGTAATTGGAGAAGATCGTAAGCCAGCCGCCTGCGCTCACCTCCGGGTTCAAGAGGTGCGGCAGGGTGAATACCACGGCTGCCACGATCGCCAGAAAAACGCGGTTGCTCCAGATGAGGCTCACACCCTGCACAATGTATCCGCGAAAGAAAAGCTCCTCCGTTGTCGTCTGGATCGCGGTGAGAACCAGCGCCAGCGGCACAAAAAGCGCAAACGTTAAGAGGTCGGAGTTAAAGGAGAAGGTATCCGGGTAGAACAGATACTGCCCCAGCCCACCAATCAGGCAGTACGGCACGAACCACGCCACGAATCCATGACCAACGCGATGCCAGTTAATCTTCTCCCGCGCTGTGACGAGCGTCCGGGGGTGGCGGCGGTGGACGAGGGAGACAGCGATCAGGACTCCCGCGAAGAAGCACAGGAAACTCACCGTGACAAATAAGTAGTACCCCACAAGCCCAAGCCCCGAGGGGTCTGCCTGACCACCAAGTGCAAACGCGACGAGTACGCTGGCACCACTACCGACGATCAGCCACGCAAAGAGGATGAGTACCAGTCCCAGAACATACCGCCACCCCCGATATTTACCCCACCTCGCAGCCTCCACGTAAGTCGCGCCGTTCACATCCGTTCCGATTTCCTGCTTTCCTTTGATTGCTTTGAACCTCATCTTTGTCTCCTTGACATGCGTGTAGGATGCCAGTTCATCTGCGAACTCGATAACGCCGATGTTTCATTCAACTGTTGAACAAGTTAGGTCACTGATTATTTCTGCTGAAGAAAGTCCAGCAATATGGGATTGACCTGATCAGCGTGAGTCCAGTTGATGGCGTGCGGGCCGCCAGGGATAATCTCAAGCTGACTGTTTTTAATCAGTTTCGGGAGTCTTGCGGCGGTAGATTCAAGTGGCAAAATGCGATCGGCATCGCCATGAATGATCAGAGTTGGGACATCAATCCGGGGCAGATCATCGCGGAAATCGGTAAGCCAGGACGGGACACAATCCAAAGTTCCTTTAGCAGAAGCCCCGGCTGCTACATTCCAGCAGGCTTGAATGGCATAGTTGCTGATGCGTTCACCCAGCAGCACATCCACATTAAAAAATTCTCTAAAAAACTCAGAAAAGTAAGCGGGACGGTCTTTAACAATCGCTGTCATAATGCCATCGAAAACGCTCTGGTCAACGCCTTCGGGATTATCAGCGGTCTTCAGCAGGAAGGGCGGCACTGGAGCCATCAGCACGGCTTTTTGCACCCGCTTTGAGCCATAATTGCCAAGATAGCGCGTGACTTCGCCAGTTCCCATAGAGAAGCCGACCAGCACAGCATCATGCAAGTCAAGTTTGGTCATCAGCGTGTTCAAATCGGCTGCAAAGGTATCGTAGTCATAGCCCAGCGAGGGTTGGCTAGACGCACCAAATCCTCGGCGATCGTAGGTAATCACTCGATACCCCGCATTTAGCAGCACCAAGACCTGCTTTTCCCAGGAATGGACGTTGAGGGGAAATCCATGAATGAGAACAATGGGCTGACCAGCCCCCAGATCTTCGTAATAGATATCAATGGTTGCAGAATTTTCTTGACCAACAGTCACATAAGGCATGTCGCCCCCCTAATGAACATCGCAAAATGTTCTTATCTGATTTAACCGAAGTATAGTGAGTTCTAATGCTCGGTTTCTTTCAGATTCTTAGGGTAAATTGTCAGATTCTTAAGGTGTTAGCGAACCTGTTTTGGTGTTACTCCAGTGAGTCGCTTAAACTGTTGTGTCAGATGGCTTTGACTGGAGAAGCCGACTTGTAGAGCGATGTCGGCAATCGCCAAGTCCGTTTTCATCAACATCACTTTCGCCCGTTCCACTCGCTGTTTAATCACATACTGATGCGGCGAAATCCCTATTACTTTCTTAAACAAGCTTGCAAAGTAAGTCGGGCTTATATTAACAACGCTTGCCAGCTCAGCCAGGGATAAGTCTCGATTCAAGTAAGTGTGAATGTAATCGATCGCCTGCTGCAACTGGATACCAGAGAAGCTGCTGTTGGGTGATGCGATCGGTTGCGTTAGGTTTGAATAGTGCCGCAGCAAATGAATTGCCAGAATTTGTGTGAGCGATTCGACATAGAGTTTTCCCATCATCCCGCCCGATCGCAACTCAGCCAATATCAGCATGCCAATCTGGTGAAGTTGCAAATCTTGCTGACCGAAGCTATGCACAAGCTCGAAACGGTTTGAATCAATATCGGAGGCTTCAGCAACCTGTTGAATCAGTTCCGGCTTCAAGCAAATATGTAGCGGAGTGCAAATGACACCACTCTTATCTCGACACCAGTAGCTCGGTTGTCCAGCTGGGACAAAGAGATTGTCCCCTTCGTGAAGGATTGATTCATGCAGGCGATCGTCCCGTTTCTGAATTAAAGGGGCGGGATTTCCTAGGTGCAAGTTGAGCCAATGGTCTGAGAGGGCTGAGAGTTCCACCTCAAAAGCTGAAACAGGGCTTTGGCACTGTTCAACCAGAACGCCATTCCAGTTCGCTTGCTGACTGGAAAGCATCAGCTTTTTATTGAACTGTTGGCTGAGTTCGAGCGAGTTGAGCAGGTTGCTGGCCATGGAGCTTTCTCTTACCGATTGCTTACAGTTGTAGAGTAGATTCGTTCTCGCTTTCTTCAACCTGATTCTAGCCCAGCAAAAATGGTCACCAGCCAGTATCCATCCAATGGTTACATGCTAAAACCTAATATCGCGATCGATGCCTCTCCCACTAGAGGCATTTCGCTACCTCAATAAGCAGATCATTACTTAAGGGGTAGTGCATTTTAGTAAAGGACAGATGAAAAGCCAAGCTCTTCCGGCTCTGCGAGCGGGTGCATCCCAGTTATTCAATGAGTAGAAGTGCTTAGTGCAGATTAAAGGCAGACACTGTAGTCTCAGAGGGTGTTTAGAGATACGGAGAGTGTAGCAAAACTCAAGCCAGCCTACGCAGCATCAGACGAATCATCGCACTGTGGATGAAGGCTTCGGATGAAGCGGTCAAGCGCTCGTAATCAAGATTCAGCCGACGACACCAGTGCAGCCAACCGTAGGTACGCTCTACTGTCCAGCGTCTAGGGAGCACCACGAAGCCTTTTGTCCCCTCGCGCCGCAGCACAACTTCGATGCTCCAGCGGCAGGTATCCATCACCCACTCCAGGAAGTCTTTACCCGCAAAGCCGCCATCAACCCAGACCATCAACCCAGATGTGAACCAAGCGTGGGAGCCGATGGCGTTCTTGATGCACCTGCTTGAGCAATTGCTTTGCCCCTTCGCGTTCAGGCACGTTGACCGCCACCACGCGCACGGCAATGAGTAAGCCGAGCGTATCAACCAGGGTAAAGCGTTTGCGACCTTTGGTCTTTTTGGCTGCGTCGTCACCAACCGCCTCATCGACCATGACCGCAGTGGAAACGCTTTGAGAATCTAAACTTGCAGCACTCGGACTCGGCTCACGGTTCTCTTCCAGTCGCACCCACTCGACTAGATGATCATGGATGCGCTTCCAACTGCCGTCGTCGCGCCACTTGCGGAAGTAGTAATAGACCGTTGAGTAAGGCGGATACTGCTTGGGCAACAAGCGCCAAGCACAACCGCTCACTAGCACATACAAGATCGTTTGCACCACCAGCATCAAGTTCACACTGCGCGGTCTACCTGTTGCATGAGCGGGGCTGAGTAGTGCAGCAAACAATGGGTACTGTTCAAGTGTCAGTTCGCTGGCGTAGGCTAAGGTCATGGCTTCCTGGAAGGCTGTTGAGCATTTGATAAACTTCAGCCTAAACTCTAGGGAGCTTTCCTAATACCGGTGTCCACTGCTACTTCCTAAACATCCTCTAAGAGTTGAATGATTTCTCACCCGTTTTATCGGCAAGAAATCATTCAACCGCAAGGCATTTGCCGGATTCTCTAGACCTTGTAACACCAAGGGTTCTAGCTTTTAATGCCCATTTTGATGACAAGCGTGCTTGGGTTCAGAAGGCGGCACGTCTAGCGCTGGGTTGCAATCAAAAAAGCCGACGGGCTTGAGCATAAAGCCAGAGTAAGCCGTTGGCATGACGGGCCAATCCTCTGGGCGAGGAATGTGGTGATGCCCAAAGTTGTACCAAACCACGATGTCGGTATTTTCAATCGAGCGGTTCGCCTGCGTCCACTGGGGCAAGCCCTCGCCGCCGGGATGCTGATTAGGATAGTCTCCAGCCGGATAGCGCTCAGCAGGGTCGTAGGGCGTGACCCACAGGTGTTTGCCCATAAAGCCAGCCCGCTTCATGATGGGTGCGTCGGGGTGGGCAAAGGGCAGCACGTTTTCTCCGGGCGCAAGCTTGAAGCCGACAGGCTGCCCCAGGCGGTTTGTGACGTTGGGGTTCACCACTTTCCAGTAGCGGGCAGTGAAGGGGTCGATCAGGCGTTGGGCCTGCTGCTCGGTCGTCAGCAGCGTCGAGACGGCATAGAACGCATTGCCCATTGGGTTTTCGGGGCCCATCGGCTCGGCTTCGGTGTTGACTTCGTAGACGGAGTTCGCTGTGCCATCCAGGTCAAAGTCCAGCCGCATACAGAAAAAGTGCTGATGGTTGGTGGCGTTTAACTCTGGGGCAACTAGCGTGCCATACTTCGGTGTATTTGCCAGCGCCGCGCAAAGCAAAATGCCTGTTAGCTTGACTTCAAACTGGATGCTACCGTCCTGGTAGAAGTACCAGAAAAAGGCGTATTCATAATTGTCCACCGTGGCGATGAAGGAAATGGCCAGACGGCGCGATCGCCGCACTTCCACACTCTCTCTGCGCCAGTCGGTGTGCTTCCACAGCATTCCAAAGTCTTCTTCGTGCAGGCAGATGGCGTTTTCAATCACCGACACCTCGCCCCGGCTGTTGGTCAGCACGCCGTCAAAATAGTAAATCTCGCCCACACAGTCGCAGCCCAGCTTAAGGGAATTGGCCAGCAGCCCCACGCCATGTTCACCTACGTCAAACGCATTTTTGCGATAGTGCTGCGGGCGCGGGTCGCCATAGGGCACGACCATTTCTGCCATCGAAGCGCGATAGAGAATCGGTCGCAGCCGTCCCTGGTCTTCGTAGCCGACGCAATACAGCACTAGCCCTTCGCGGGGAGTAAAGCCAATGCGAAAATCCCACTTTTGCCAACGGATGTGGTGCCCGTTGACCTGAAAGCTGGGGCCTTCGGGCTGGGTAATATGTAGCGGCTTGATATCTCTGCGAAACTCCCGCATAAAGCGGGCTTCGTATTCCCCTGGCTCTGGCGGCACAGACACCACGCCCAAGTCATCAATGCGGATCAGCTCCATTTTGTTCAAATCCACCACCGGAATCAGTCCGTCGATGGGGCGGGCGTAGGCGTTGCTATCGGGCGTGGCGCGGAGATAGCAGAGGCAGCGCGAAAAGCGGATACCCTTTTCGTCCTCAAAGCCAAAGTTGCCCGGTGCCCACGGATCGACCATCACCAAATCCAGGTTGGTGATGCCCCGCTTTGCCAGCGCCGCGTGAAAGTCGGGGTGTGCCTTGACGACGGCTTCGCACTCTACTAGCTCGTCGGCCATGATATTGGGCTGCACTCCTGGCACAGGTTTCCAGGTGATGACCCGTTCCTGGGTCAGGGAAACCACCGCTTCGTAGGTTTGCCCTGTTGCATTGTCTAGCAAGACAAACGCGACTTCTCGATCGAGGCGATCGCCCGGTTGATAAGCCTGCACCAGCGCCTTGGGCGGTTCACGCAGCGTGACGGAGGGAAACCGGAAACTGTCGCCTACGTTCTTTTGCTGCCGCAGCAAAGAAACTGCCTGGGTAATTTCGGCAGCCGTTAAGGGTTCTAGAGGATGTAATGCAAGAGCCTGAGGATTGGAAGAGGCAGGTGTTTCGCGGGTTGTGGTCATACAAAATTGGGGAGGTGATTCTAGAAATTCAACATCAAAATAGGTCGTCAGTTCAGGGCGACCAGTGGCCGGGCCTTCATTGGGCTGGCGCAAAGAAGCCCAATCTCTGAAGATACTCAATTCTGTGAGGGGTTGTGGTGTGCGTTGTTGCGAAGCGGGAGCGGGCAGCAGAAAAGCCGTGTTGGGAACAGGAGAGAAAGGGACGCAAAATGTAAAAGAGCCAGGTTGATCAGGGTCAACTGGCTCTCCTATTGGCTCTCTTCGGGAAGCAAGGTATTGCTGAGTCGGGCTATCAGCTTCGCTTTTCGCGGTCTTGGCGACGGCGATCGCGCCATTCTACAGCCGTTAAATAAATCACCCCGCCGGTCACGCTGACCAGCAGCAGCGCCGCCAGCACCGCCAACACATTCAGCGGGGACAGACTCAGGGCAGACACATCAAGCGTATCAAGGGTCATTGCAAAAATTGTGAATCTGGACGGAAGTCTTAATCAATCCAGTTAGACCAGTTAGAAACCGTTGCGCCCCCAAACCACCAGCGAGATTGAAAACGTGAATAGAACCAGCAAAGAAACCCATCCCAACGTCAAAATATCCATAGCAAAATCTCAAACACAGCGGGTGCAAATGATTTCAAGCTCCTATTTTACGGCAAAAGGACAGCATTCCTGAAGTCCCCTGCCAGCCAGGATGCGATCGGAAATTGGGGCGGTAACGGTCTGAACAGCGATTTCCCGTTCTCAATTGTTCCGCGTGATTTAGAAAAATTGGGTATTTCTGCGGAAAAAAAAGCCGTCAGATCGGCCGCGTCCTGTGGTTTGATTACAGTAACTCGCAGATTTACAGGGCTTGCGCCTGGGCGGGGTGAGGAGAAGCATGAGCCGACTGGGGCGCTATCGGTCGCGGGTGATGACGCGCCAACGCAAGCATTTGGTCTTATACGTCACGGCGGCAGCAGCGTTCCATGCGGGCGCGGTGACCGCAGGCTGGGTCGCGTGGCAACTGCCGGAGCCGCCACAGGTTGAGCTGCCCAGCCCTGCCCAGCCAATCGAGTTTGTTTACCTGGATGCTCCTGAAACGGGAGCGGTAGAAGCTGCGCTGCGCCGCGCCCAGGTGTCTCAGAAAGCGACTGGCGAAAAGGTGGACGTTTTACCCACCAATGCGGGCAAGGCTGTGGAGTTTCAGAAGGATGCGGTGACGCTAGCGGGCAGCAAGGGGACTGCGCTGGATGAAGGAACTGCGGCGCTCGCCCCCGCGGAAGATCAGTCCGAAAAAGCCCTGCCGCAGCCCGCTGCCCATGCCAGCCGCCCGGCGATCGCCCCTGCCGCGCCTGCCCCGGCTCCTAGCCCGATTCGTGAAGCGATCCCTGCGGAAATCGCCCCATCCGCTGCTCCGGCTCCCGTCCCGTCCACCCCTCCCCCGCCCGCTGCCTCTCCCAGCCCTGCGGCGACGCCAGTGGCGGCGGCCCCGGCGGCTCCGACCCCCAACGGTTTGCCCGCGCTGAGTCCGGCTCCCTTTGCGCCGCCAGAATCGATTCCCTCGCCCCTGGCCCGGCCGCCATTGCCGCCCCCCCAGCCGCTCTGGGAAGCCGCACTGCCGCCCCCACCAGACTTTTTGCCCGTCTCGCCTCAGCCACCCCAGCCCTTGCCAGAAGTGGTCGTTGCTGGCAACCCTGCCGCTGCGCCGCCACCCCCCGGTCAGGGACTAGACGGCATCGCCAACCCAGACCGCACGACGGCGGCCAATCCGCCGGGACTCTCCGCCCAGCGCGACCCTGCGTGGGGCGAGTACGTTAACCAACTCAACCGGGACGTGCAGGAAGTCTGGCAGCAGGTGCCGATTGATCGACCCTACCGCGTCACGATTCGGCTCACCCTGGATCGCGCAGGCAACCTGCTCGACTTGCAGCTTGCGGAACCCTCTGGCTTTGCCGATGCCGATGCCGCTGCGATCGCCGCTGTGCAGCAGTCCGCCCCGTTTGAGCCGTTTCCTGCCACCGCCACGCGCGATCGCATCCGCGTCAACCTCACGTTTAACTACAATTTGGTGGAACCGGGAGCGGCGGCCCGCGATCCAGGCGCTAAAGAGTGAGTCCGTTTGCCGCCTGAAGCCCGAAAGCCGCCTCCTAAAATCTGACACTCGCTAAGATTCAAGCATGAATCCTAAATCGCTGCGGGTGACGACCGCGATTAAATCCGAGCATCTGGAAGGGGCGATCGCCGAGTTGGCGGGGCGCTACTTGCGGGCGACCAAAACCGGGGCGCGAGTAGTGACCCAGCCGACGGAGTTTCCCGTCTCGTCCTACTGTGCGCCGCTATTGGAAGACTGGCACAGCGGCAAGGTGAGCTATGGGCCGGGAACCATCACGCTGGTCTTTAGCGGCGGCGTGCTAGATGAAGCGGCTGACCTGCTGATTTACAAACCGGAGGGGGGCGATCGCCTGCTCTATGGCAACCCGTCTGCCAGCCGCCGCGAGTCGCAATTGCCGCTGCCGCTGGGAAGTGTGACTGACAACCCCGCACAAGCCAGTGCAGGAAAGGGCGATCGCCCCCGTTCGGGAGCAGCCCCCGATGACCTGGGACGGCAAGTGCAGGCCCTCAGCGATATTTTGGTGGAATTGACCGAACATCAGCGGGCGGTAGAAAGTCGCTTGCGGGAGAGGGCAGGCAGCGTCGCAGACAGCGCTTCAAACAGCGCTTCAAACGGTTCCGCCGCCGGACTTTCTGCCCCGCAAATTCAAAAACTGCTGGAGGCCCAGGCAGCCAGCTTTGCCCAGATGCTGGCTAGCCAGATGGCCGCCACCACGCGCCACTTTGGGCAACGGCTCGACCAGATCCAGGCGCAGCTCGAGCAAATTCAGGCGCAGCTCGACCTGCCCGAAGACCTGCCCGACCCGCAGACCGAGACCGAATGGCAGCAGCGCATCCAGGCAACCTGGGGCACGGTGGGCGACTATGAGCAATACAGCGCTAGCCATCGTGAAGCCAACGCCGAAACGCCTCTGTTCCACACGCCAGACTGGGTGGCGCTGTGCGAACTGGACTGGGCCCGGCGGCTGCATCCCGTGTTGGCGCAACTGCACCAGATGATCCACAGTGAGGAGGGCATTGGCTATGCCGGGGCGGACGTGTTGCAGCAGTTTGGCTGTCATGTTGATGCACGCACGGGCGATCGCTATTACATCTACAAGCTGGGCGGATTCAGCGCCTACGATGCGCTCTGGCAAACGGCGACACACCCCCAGCAATCCTGGCTGCCCGCATTGCAGCGCCTCCGCAAAAAAGCCGCCCGCTTCCCCGATGTGTTTCATCTGTTTGGCTGGGAACCAGAGGCGATCGCCGCTCTCGATACGGTTGTCGAACGACTCTTGCGGGAAAAGCAGTCAGCAGGGCAACAGTCGGCCGGATCGACCCACGGCAGCCACCACTACGCCAAGCGCCCCGGCAATACGATTCCCGATTACTTGGCTCTGCTGAATTTGGGCCCTTTTACCCCGATCACGCCGGAATCGCTCAAACGCGCCTACAAGCAGGCGATGAAAACAGCACACCCCGATACTGGCGGCAGCAAGGAACTGGCCCAGCGGGTGAATGAAGCCTATGAAGCGGTGCTGCGGCATTACTTTCCTAGTGCTTGAACCCGGTGCTTGAGGGCAGAAGACCATATCGATTTTGGATTGCTAGATGCAGACTGCGAGTTGGGATTTTGGATCGCTAGATGCAGGCTGCGAGTTGGGATTTTGGATTTTGGATTGCGGGTTGCGAGGTATTTACCCATTGCGTTCGGAGTGCCCGTTGGGAGAATTGGCCTGGCTCCGTTGGGCGAAATTGCTGACACGCTCTAGATCCCTGATAATTGGGAATAGTCTCCAGACCTAAGCCGCAATTGATCCAAGCTGAAACCCTCAATCTGTTGGAATGGCCGCGCCTGTGCCAGCATCTCGCCACCTTTGCTGCGACGAAATTGGGCGCAAGAGTCGCGCAAGATCTGCGAATTCCCGATACCCAGACCAAGAGCGAGGCGCTATTGGCGCAAACCCGCGAGGTCTATCAGCTTGAAACCGCGCTGCCGGTTTCGCTTAGCTTCGAGGGTATTCAGGACATTGGCGACGCGCTGGAACGGGCTGCATTGCAAGGCATCTTGAGTGGAGACGATTTGCTGGCGATCGCCACTACGCTTTCTGGCGCACGCACCCTCCGCCGCACGATTGACCAATATCCCGACCTGACCACGCTCAATGCCCTGGTTGAGGACTTGCGAACCTATCCCGAACTAGAGCAAGAAATCCACCGCTGCATCGACGAGCGCGGCCGGGTTATGGACCGCGCCAGTGCTAAATTGGGCGGCATCCGCGAGCAGCTTAAGCAGCAGCGCGATCGCATTTATCAAATCTTGCAGGGCATTTTGCAGCGCCACGGCAACGCCGTGCAGGAAGCGCTGATTACTCAGCGGGGCGATCGCTTTGTGCTGCCCGTCAAGTCTTCCCACAAAGACATCATCCCTGGCATCGTCCACGACACCTCCACCAGCGGCGCAACGCTCTATGTAGAGCCAAATGCCATCGTCAGCTACGGCAACCAGCTTCGGCAATTGCTAAAGCAAGAACAGGTGGAAGAAGAAGCCGTCCGCCGCGCCCTCAGCGAACAGGTTGCAGGCGTTCACGAAGATTTAGAAAGACTGCTGGCGATCGCCACGACGCTTGACCTGGCCACCGCCCGCGCCCACTATTCCCTCTGGCTCGGCGCAAATCCCCCGCGTTTTGTGGAATTTGGGAGTCAGGACTCTGGAGACTCCGCCAACGGCTCTGCGTCTGTGGTTGCCCCAATTACCCTCCGCCAACTCCGCCACCCGCTCCTCATCTGGCAGCATCAGCACGAGCAGGGACCGGCCGTCGTGCCGATCGATCTGGTCATCCAGCCCCAAATCCGCGTCGTTGCCATCACCGGCCCCAACACGGGCGGCAAAACCGTGACGCTGAAAACGCTCGGACTGGCGGCGCTGATGGCAAAAGTGGGGCTATTTGTTCCCGCCCGCGAACCCGTGGAAATGCCCTGGTTTCACCAAGTCCTGGCTGACATCGGCGACGAGCAATCGCTTCAGCAAAGCCTTTCGACCTTTTCTGGACACATTCGCCGGATCGGCCGGATTTTGGCGGCACTGTCGGGTGATGCTGAGCAGCAGGCAGGCTCTAGCACTCCCACCCCCTCTCTGGTTCTTCTGGACGAAGTGGGTGCAGGGACTGACCCCTCGGAAGGCAGCGCCCTGGCGATCGCCCTCCTCCGCTACTTAGCCGATCACGCCGCCTTAACCGTTGCCACGACCCACTACGGCGAACTGAAGGCGCTGAAGTATCAAGACGAGCGCTTCGAGAATGCCTCGGTGGAATTTGACGATGTGACGCTATCCCCCACCTATCGGCTGCTTTGGGGCATTCCGGGACGTTCAAACGCGCTGGCGATCGCCCAGCGGCTCGGCCTCAACCCGGCAATCGTGGAGGCGGCCCGGGCGCAGATCGGCGCAGGCTCCGAGAGCGACGTCAACCGCGTGATTGCCGGACTGGAGCAGCAGCGCCGCCAGCAGGAGGAAAAGACAAAATCTGCGGATCAGTTGATTCGAGAAACGGAGCGATTGCATCAGGAGATCTTGCAACGAGCGGAGATGCTGCGGCAGCGCGAACGGGAACTGCAACAGCAGCAAGAAGAGGCCGTGCAGGCGGCGATCGCCCAGGCTAAAGCTGAAATCGCTAGGGTAATTCGCCAGCTTCAGCGCGGCCCCGAAACGGCCCAAACCGCCCAGCAGGCCACCGAAGCCCTGAATGACCTCGCCGATCGCCACTTGCCCTCGCGTCAGGCTCCACCCAAACCGAAGCCTGGATTTCGTCCCAAAGTGGGCGATCGCGTCCGTATTCCCCGGTTGGGACAGGTTGCCGAAGTGCTGACGAATCCCGATGACAGCGGCGAATTTACCGTCCGCTTTGGGCTGATGAAGATGACCGTTTCTCTGGCGGATGTGGAGTCGCTGCAAGGGGAAAAAGCTGAACTGCCTGCCAAGGAGCAGGGATCGGCCGCCAAGGGCCAGAGCGCAGAAAAGAAGCGACCGTCAGAGAAATCTGCGGAGGAAAAGCCGCCCGAAGCCCCCGCGATTCGCACGTCAAAGAACACCCTCGACCTGCGGGGCAGCCGGGTGGCAGATGCAGAGATTGAGCTAGAACGGGCGATCGCCAGCGCCCAGCCGGGTCCCCTGTGGATCATCCATGGCCACGGCACGGGCAAACTGCGGCAGGGCGTTCATGCTTTCCTGAAGGAGCATCCGCAGGTGTCGCGCTTTGAGGCGGCAGAGCAGGCAGACGGTGGCTCTGGCGTGACGGTTGCTTATATAGAATGAAGACGAGCCTGGAACTCGCTGAACGCCAAGGAGTTGCCGATGTCTCTGACGGTGAAAGACCTGGAAGCCTTGCAAGCCAAACTGGGCAGTGACTATCGGATGGAGCTTGTAGACGGGAAGATTACGGTTATGAGTCCGTCGGGCTATGAGTCAGATGAAGTCGCCTTTCGGTTTGGTCGTCGTCTGGCAGATTGGGTAGAGCCAAATCGCCTGGGTCGGGTGACGGGTTCTAGCGCTGGGTTTACGCTGCCCGATTCCAACACCCGCGCCCCGGATGTGTCCTTTGTCAGGGCTGAGCGACTGCGCCGCGCCCCGCGCAACTTTGCCCCGGTTGCCCCTGACCTGATGGTAGAGGTCAAGTCACCCAGCGATACGGTGGAAGAGTTGGAACGTAAGATTGCAAATTTTTTGGCCCAGGGAACGCAGGTTGGAATTTTGATTAACCCTGAAGACTCGACGGTGAGGGTGTTTCAGTCTGGCAAGGAGCCGATCACCCTGCGAAACGGAGATGTGCTGACGCTGCCAGATTTGCTGCCGGGATGGTCGGTGGCGATCGCCGAACTCTGGTCGCCCGTGTTTGACGAGGAACCATAGCGTTGCCGATTTTGCTGCTATGACCCAATGCGATCGCCCTTTGGCTTACAGCACCTTTTCTAGCCCGTAGACCAGCGATTTTAACGCCAGCACCTTGCGAATGCAGAGCAGCACACCGGGCATATAGGACGCGCGATCGCTCGTGTCGTGGCGCAGGGTATAAAGCTGCCCTGGTGCGCCAAAGATGACTTCTTGATGGGCAATTAAACCGGGAAGCCGGACGCTGTGGATGCGGATGCCATCTTCGGTTTGACTGCCGCGTGCGCCAGGGAGTTTCTCGGTTTCATCAACGGTCGGCGGATTAAAGGCTTTGCCAAATTCCGCTAAAAGCTGCGCCGTTTGAATCGCTGTGCCGCTGGGCGCGTCGGCTTTTTGGTTGTGGTGCAGTTCGATAATTTCCACATGGTCAAAATAGCGCGATGCCTGCACCGCCGCCTGCTGCATCAGCACCACGCCAATCGAGAAATTGGGAATCACCAGACAGCCGATGCTCGCCTTGTCAGCAAAGTCTGCCAGATCGTTAAGTTGCTCCACACTCAGCCCCGTCGTGCCAATCACCGGACGCACCCCGTAGGCGATCGCCGCCCGCGCATTTTCATACACCACGTCAGGATGGGTAAAATCCACCATCACAGCGGGCTGCTTTTCCTGCGATGCTAGCGCCAGCGTGCCCTGCATGTCGTTGAGAATGGGCACCTCCAGCAGGCCGCAGCCGGCCACCTCGCCCACGTCCTGCCCAATCCGCTCTGGGTTGCGGGCCAGCGCCCCTACCAGGGTCATGTCTTTGCTGGCGGCGATCGCCTTGATGGTTTCGCGCCCCATCTTGCCCGTCGCGCCGTTTACCACGACCGGAATCGGAGCCTGTGTCATTGGAGCCTGCGTCATAGCCAAACGGTTCTCTGCTCAACATTTGGCATTGTATAGCGGTTCGGGATTTCTCGCTGCGGTGCGCGTTGGCTCTGGGGCAACGCATGACTGTCTTAGCGGAATCTGAATCAAGAAAGTCGTGCCCTGCCCTGTGTCGGACTGGCAAATTAGTTGCCCACGATGTTTTTCTGTGACGATTTGATGGCTAATGGCTAACCCCAATCCAGTTCCTTTGCCGAGCGGCTTGGTGGTGTAAAATGCTTCATAAATCTGGGCTTGCACTGCTTTGGGAATGCCAGGGCCATTGTCTGCAATACAGATCGCAACGTGCTTTTCTGCATTGTCAAGTTCAATCAGGGATGTGCAGATCTTGATGACAGGTGCTTTGTCCTGGGGCATTCGCTCTAGCGTGCTTGATTGATTGGCTTTATACGTCTCGCAGGCTTCTTCTAGCGCGTCGATTGCGTTGCTCAAGATGTTCATAAACACTTGATTAAGCTGTCCTGCATAGCATTCCACTTTGGGCAGATCGCCATACTCTCGCACCACCTGAATGCAGGGGCGATCGCCCTTTGGCTTGAGGCGATGCTGCAAAATCATCAGCGTGCTGTCGATGCCGTCGTGAATATTCACGGGCTTCATTTCCGCTTCGTCTACGCGAGAAAAGTTCCGCAGCGACAGCACAATCTGACGAATCCGGTCTGCGCCAATCTGCATGGAGGAAAGAGTCTTGGGCAAATCACTCTCAATAAACTCTAGATCGCTGTCGGCTAAGACCTCTGCCACAGCAGGCGCAGGCTGGGGAACCGTTTCTCGATACAGCGTCAGCAAATTGAGCAATTCCTGCGTATAGCTGCTGACGTGATTGATATTGCCGTAGATAAAATTAACGGGATTATTGATTTCGTGAGCAATGCCCGACACAAGCTGCCCTAGATTTGAAAGCTTTTCCGCCTGGATGAGGCGAGACTGGGTACTCTGAAGCTCTCGCAGCGCCCGTTCTAGCTCTCGATTCGCCGCTTCTAGCTTGGCCGGACTGGGCAGCGCCAGCGCCTGAGGAATCAGCGGCACTAGCTCTATCGCCGTATAAATCGAAATGATAGCCGTGAACGCTTTGACCACACCCGACAGCCAGTAGCTTGGATGCCAAATCGTCCAGATATCTATCAGATGTCCTATGCCGCAAGCGATGATGAACGCTCCAAACAACACAAACATCCAGTTAAACGGAACATCTCTGCGCTTGGCGATGAAGTAAAGGAGCAAGGCGGGAATCGAGAAATAAGCCAGGGCGATCGCCGCATTGGAAACAACATGCAACCACACCAGCCAGGGTTGCCACAGGTAACAGTGCCCGTGGGGAATATAGCCCTGCGAACTCAAAAGCGTGTGCAGCACGTTTGCCATAGGTTTGGAGGAGAGGCGAATCTTGAAGCAATCTATGAAGCAATCTATAAAGATCGCTACTTGAGAATGCCCACTCTAATAGATTGAGCTAACATCTCTTTGCCATGAGGCAAATGTATGAAATTTGCTCGCTCAAAAGGAGATCTTTAGCTTCGGATTTCACTAGCTTCGGATTTCACTAATCTCCAAGGGCGATCGCCGCTTAGCTCCTTAGTCATCAACTTGCAGCAAGCCCATCTGGAGACGATCCAGGATAGTGCGAATATGATGAATATCTTCCATGCCCAGATATAGATCCGACATCATGAGCTGATGCAGCATTTGCTCGTCTTCACGGGTGATTTTGCCCGTTGCCACAATCCGGTTGGCAACATCCCCAATCCCATATTCTATGGAGAACCCTGCTTGCGTCTTCATGGAAACTCAACAAAAGTAACTACATTTAGGGTCATAAATTTACAAAGGTTTCGCCATCCCCCGATGGGATCACCCAAGGGTTCCAGCATTCAACCGCTGGACTGAATTTGGTCTGCAAGTCGCAAAAACCGAATCTGGATGTCTATCGGCGGTGTATCGTGCCATTTCGCTCCTAAATCGCTGCGGAAAATGCGGACTCAAACACCCGGTTCAGCGCTCTATGAGGGGCGATCGCCCAGTTTTCGCATCCGGTTTCAAGACCTGTTAAAGGCTTGCCAAATCAGGTATTTTGGCAGAAAGCTGCTTTTAGCTTTCCCAGAAACTTAAAGGAAATATAAAAATCTCATAAAAGTTTCATGACATTTCTGCGGACTGGAAAAAGCACTGAAAAAGCTCAGTATCCTTACACAGGAGGTTTCTGCGCTCAGTCCATCCTGTTTCTGACTTGCCGGACTCTGGCTTGCCGTACTGTGATGAGTTCGATGAATTCCTATGTCCAATGTCATCGGATTGCTGCCTGCTGGCGGACAGGCGACCCGGCTTTCGCCCCTGCCGCTAAGTAAAGAGCTTTACCCTTTGGGCTTTCGCACAAGTGCCGATGGGCGCACTGTTCCCAAAGTCGTCAGCCACTATCTGCTGGAGAAAATGCAGCGGGCGGGGATTGCCAAAGCCTTTTTTATTTTGCGGCCAGGCAAGTGGGATATTCCCGCCTACTATGGCGACGGCGCACTGGTGCAGATGCGTCTGGGCTATCTGACGGTGCAGGTGCCCTACGGCGTGCCCTACACGCTGGATCAGGCTTACCCGTTTTTGCAGGGCGCGACCGTGGCGATTGGGTTTCCCGACATCCTGTTTCAGCCGGAAAACGCCTACGCCGCATTGCTAGAACGGCTGGCGCGAGGGAGCGCGGACGTGGTGCTGGGGCTATTTCCGACCAAAAACTTTCGCAAAGCGGGCATGGTGCAGTTTGATGAAATCGGGTATGTGCAGCAAATTGTTGAAAAACCGCAGCAGACGGACTTGAAATATATGTGGGCGATCGCCGTTTGGTCGCCCCGCTTTACCGAGTTTTTGCATGAGTTCGTCAGCGGCCCCATTCCCGAAACGGAAGTTCCCATTGGCGACGTGATCCAGGCTGGAATCAACGCGGGGTTGCGCGTCGAAGCAGAAGCCTTTCCCGATGGCTCCTATCTAGATGTCGGCACGCCAGACGACTTGGCACGGGCGATTCGGCAACTTACGCCGCCGGAGGGATAGTGCTGAAGATGGAAGATGGAAGACTGAAGACGGAAGACTGAAAATTGAAAACTAGAGAGCATTGGGGTCAATGCTGAGCGATCGCAGGCGCTCTGCCAGTTTTTCGGCCCGTTCGCGTTCGGCTTCGGCTTGCTGCTGCACTTGCTGGAGTTGCTCTTGCGTGTGGGCGATCGCCCCCACACGCTGTCCCCCCGTGACGCTGCTCCCACAATCCTTGTATCCTGTGAAATGCCACAGCAAGTAAAAAATACGGCAGGGAAAAACGGTGCTGGATATCAAGCAAATTCGGGAGAATCCGGAGCAGGTGCAGGCAAAGCTGGATCTGCGGGGCGGCGGGTATGACCTGAAGCCAATTTTGGCGCTAGACCAGCAGCAGCGTGAGCTAGAAGTGGGGCGATCGCAGCTTCAGGCCCGCAGCAACGAAATCGGCAAACTGGTGGGGCAAAAGATGAAATCGGGAGCCAAGCCCGACGATGCCGAAGTGCTGGCGCTCAAAGAAGAGGGCAACCAGATTAAGGCGCAACTGAGCGATCTGGAGCCAAAAGAGAAGGAGATCAAAGAACAACTGCAAGCACTCTTGCTCACGTTTCCCAACCTGCCCAGCGATGAAACGCCTGTCGGCAAAAGCGAAGACGAAAACGTGGAAATTCGTCGCTGGGGCGATGAATACATTCCCACTAATCCTGATATCCTGCCCCACTATGAAATTGGCGAAAAGCTGGGTATTTTGAACTTTGAGCGATCGGTGAAAATTGCCCAGAGCCGTTTTGTGACACTGCTGGGGGCAGGCGCGGCACTGGAGCGGGCGCTGATCCAGTTCATGCTCGATCGCCACACGCAGGCCGGCTTTGTAGAGGTGTTGCCGCCGATTTTGATTAACACAGCCTCGCTGACGGCATCGGGGCAGTTGCCGAAGTTTGCGGATGAAAGCTTTAAGTGCGATCGCGACGATCTCTGGCTCACCCCCACCGCCGAAGTGCCCATCACCAGCCTCTACCGAGATGAAATCCTGGAAGCCGATGCCCTGCCGATCTACCACTGCGCCTACACGCCCTGCTTCCGGCGCGAGGCCGGTAGCTATGGGCGAGATACACGGGGGCTAATCCGCCTGCACCAGTTCAACAAGGTGGAAATGTTCAAGTTCGTTCACCCAGACACCTCGATGGACGAACTGGAGAGCCTCACCCAGGCGGCCGAGGGGGTGCTGCAAGCGCTGAAGCTGCCCTATCGTGTGATTGCCCTCTGCACAGGCGATTTGGGCTTTGCCTCGGTAAAAACCTACGACCTGGAAGTGTGGCTGCCCAGCCAGGGCAAATATCGGGAAATCTCAAGCTGCTCCAACTGCACCGATTTTCAGGCTCGTCGTGCTAGCCTCCGGTTCAAAGAAGCCGGTAAGAAGGGAACCCAGTTTCTCCACACGCTGAACGGCTCTGGACTTGCCGTGGGGCGCACCATGGCCGCCATTCTGGAAAACTATCAGCAGCCGGATGGAACCGTTGCCGTTCCCGAAGCGCTGCAACCCTATCTGGGACGCGACGTGCTATGACGCAAATCAGCTACAGCGTTTTTGAAGCTAGTGAGGCACACGGATGGTCAATAAGCCCTTGCCTCGTGAGGGCAGCATGTGCCTCACCCCGCAAGAAAATGCTGTATAACGCAAATCATAGGCCTACATCAGCCCTGATCTCTGGCTTTTAGCAATCAGTGCTGGAGACTCGGTGCGGGAGATTTTTCAGGCTTGAGTTTCAGATTTGCAGCCAATTTGTGGCTAGATTCTGGCCAGATTCTGGCTAAATTCTCCTGATGGGCGGGCGATCGCCTGCAAGTAGAAAAAGGTACTGTGCAGGATGATTGAGCCATGAGTGAGTTGCTATTGCTGGCGGCGGGGCTACTGAGTCGAGCAAATGCGGGATCGCTGCCCACTGCAAATCTGCTGCCCGTGCTGCCGCCGCCTGCCGATGCGGCGGGAGTGTCCGGCGCAAAAGCTGCTGCTGTTCCTATGCAAGCTGCGACAGATCAGGTCGTACAGCCAGAATTTAGCCAGTCTTCGCAGCAGGCCTCGGCGGAAAACCTGCGGACTGCTGAAACGGGGGGAGCCTGGACGGGCAGGCGGCGATCGCTCCGAGTCTTGCGCTTGCCCCGATTCCAGCGGACAGCCTTGGCGCAAACGGCTGCGGCACAGCCTGTTACGGCACAGCCTTCTACCCCAGCGCACAGTTTCAACACGCTGCAAACCGCTGCTGCTCAGAACGCTGCTGCCCAGCGCGATGGATCTCAAGCTCGCCCATCCCAAGCCAGCGTCGTTCGGAGCATGACAGCGGGGCGATCGCCCGTACAGGTTGCTGCTGCATCATCCTCAGCGCCCGTGCCAACGCTGACAGATATTCCGCCCGCCCGCCGCATCCGTCCCCAGAGCGGGGCCCAGCAGTATCAGCAGCGGTGGGCCGCACTGCGGCAGGGGCAAACGTATACCCGCATCGCTACCGATAGCTTCGCAGAGCAGTGGATCAACGCGACCGAACAGCCAACCTATGAACAGTGGGTGACTCTGCTGGGCTACGAAGCGCGGGCGATGGCCGCCGGCCAGGGCAACAACCGACTGTCGGTGCTGGTGGGCGATTCCATTAGCCAGTGGTTTCCCGTAGAGCAACTTAGCCGCGATCGCTTCTGGCTGAATCAGGGCATTTCGGGCGACACCACGGCGGGCGTGCTGCGGCGGCTGTCGCTGTTTCAAGACACGCGCCCAGCCGATATTCATGTGATGGTTGGCATCAACGACCTGCGGCGCGGCGCATCCAATGCTGAGGTGTTAAATAACCTCAGCCAGATCATGCAAGACCTGCGCCAGACGCACCCCCAGGCCCGCATTTGGATTTATTCCATCTTGCCGACGCGGCTGCCTGCCCTGCCGCCGGAGCGGATTTTTGCGCTAAACCAAAACTTGGAGGCGATCGCCCGCCAGCAACAGGTCGCCTATGTCGATCTCCAGCGCTTCTTTGCCGAGGAGCCGTCGGGCATTTTGCGCCGCGACCTCACCACCGACGGCATTCACCTCAGCCGCACGGGCTATGCGCTCTGGCAGTGGGCGATTGGCTATCTGATTTGAGGCATGAGCGTCTGTCGCCGCACAACTGCTGCAAAACGTCGAGGTTAGCCGTCAGCGCTCCGATTCTGACAGCTTTTAGGTTAAGTGGGCGATCGCCCAAGGATGTCAATGCTGAGGGAAACAGGGGCGATCGCCCTCAGCGAGTAAGTTAGTGATCTAGGACTTTATCTTAGCTCGTCCAGCGGACAACAGCTGATCGTAATACGCTTCTAGCGTTGGGTTATCGCCTCGCAGCCCGTTAATGATTTTTTCTGTCCAGTCTAGATATTCCAGTCGTCGTTCCAGTGTCCAATGGGTTGGCGGTGTTTCGGTGACAGAGCGGACGTTGGAGATTTTGTCGGCAATCTTGACCTGCTTGGCCCGCTCGGAAAGGTGCGGCGCGTGTTCAATCTGGCGCTGCTTGCGTTCCGGCTTGGGCAGTTGTCGGTCATCGGTCACTTCTTCCACGACCTGCCGCACTTCTACGCCAAAGGCTGCGTCCAGTTCTGCTGGCGTGGTTTCGGTATCTTCCAGCGTGTCGTGCAGGATTGCTGCTTGCAAGGTAATCACATCGCTCACGCCGCCAACCCGCGCCAAAATTTCTGCCACTTCGATCGGGTGGTTGATGTAGGGCGAAGCGTCCACATCTTTGCGGCGCTGATCGCGGTGTTTATTTGCCGCAAAGTGAATCGCTGAGAGCAGCGCGGCCGCTGGGTTTTGTTCTTTCATCTGCAAGCCTCCCTGGTTGCAATAGTCATGGTCAATCAGTCACGGTCAATTAGTCACGGTCAATCAGTCAGAGTAAAATACGCTTCCTTCTACAGAATGCCCAGCTTTTTGGGTCAGGCTGCATGGGCATCAGGGCGATCGCCCAACAGCTCAACTCAGCGAAACCAGGCATCCTGCATGACTCGTTACTTGGCAACGCCGTGTTCAGTCGGTATTATTTCCTCACTGGAACACTTCACTAGAACACTTCGCCAGGATTGCTCAGGTTTGGGCGGGATTTAAACTACGGTTTTTCGGTCGGGTTTATGGACAATCTGGCGGGCTTCCCGGTATTCTGGAGAATTGGGAGGGAAAATGTCAACCAAGTTTCTGCAAACTGCGCGGCGATTTAGTAAACTCTCACTTTAACGAAAGTCAAAAAGCTAAAGTGAGGACGCTTTGAGCGCCTTGCCGCCGAATCAATCCCCCTGAAGTTCCCTTAATAAAGGGGCTGCCGGACAGTAGAGACTTCATTTCCGTTCAAGAGTGCTATGAACCTTGCCGATCGCCCACTTCATCTTGCCCCTGAGTCCGTTGAACCCTCGTTTCTATACTTTGCCTACGGCTCTTGTATGTGTCCGGTGGACTTGAAGCGATCGCTCGGTGAGCCGACGCACGCCTACGTCATGGGTCATGCCACGCTGCGGGGCTATCGGCTGGGCTTTTTCTGCTATTCCAAATTTCGCGACTGTGGCGTGCTGGATGTGGTACCCGATGAGCAGTCGTCGGTCGAAGGCGTGCTATATCGGCTGCCGCTGCGGTTGAGCGATCGCCTCGATGCTCGCGAGGTCAGCTATCGCCACGAAATCATCACTGTGCAGGCCAACGGGCGCACCTACGACAACGTCCGCACCTACACCGCACTGCACAAGCTGCCCGAAGAAAAAGCCCCCAACGACTGGTACTTCAATGTGGTGCTGCGCGGAGCCGTGACTTGTCGCCTGCCCGAAGCGTACTGCTGGCACCTCTGCCACCACATGCACCAGCTTCAGGAGTTTGGACGGGGCGATCGCCTCAAAATTGCCTAATTTTTTGCTTAAAAACCTCCTTAAAACTGTTTTCAAAGACCCTGTTCAGAACGCTCCAAAAGTCAAGAAAGCTGGATACAAAGTCTTTTCCTAATTGACAAATAAAAATCACTTAACCTTGAGGAAATAGTATGGAAATCCTAGAGTTTATCAAAACTCTCTAGGATCTCTTTGTGGTTTGCATTTTGTCCCCATGTTTCTGTAGGCTTAGAGGTAGATGTGATAGGTGTCGAGTCTTTAGATTCAGCACCTCACCCAAGTCAACAAGTCACATCAAATGTGCTGATGGGCAAAATAAGCGAACTTGAACTTAAATCGAGTGTCGTTCTTATACGCTGCCTGTCCTCTTTGAAGGCTTCAGATTCTGTATCCTTCGGAGATTTTTAATCAAGTATGAAGGTGGACTGAATATGCCATTCACAATTGATTCCGCTCGTGGAATCTTCTCATCAAATACATTGGCTGCTGATGTCGTCCCGGCAACGATTGCCCGATTTAATCAGCTCAGCCCTGAAGATCAGCTCGCTTGGATTTGGTTTGCCTATTTAGAAATGGGAAAAACTGTTACTGTGGCCGCTCCTGGCGCAGCACGGATGCAGTTCGCAGAACCCACGCTGAACGAAATTCGTCAGATGAGCTTCCCAGAACAAACGCAGGTCATGTTTGATCTGGCAAATCATGCAGATACCCCAATCTGTCGTACCTATGCATCCTGGTCGCCCAACATCAAGCTAGGATTTTGGTATCAATTGGGCGAGTGGATGGAGCAGGGCATCGTTGCCCCTATCCCGCCCAATTATGAGCTATCGGCCAATGCGTCAGCGGTGCTGCAAACGCTGCGTGAACTTGACTCTGGACAACAAATCACCATCCTCCGAAATGCAGTCGTAGACATGGGATTTGATCCTAATAAATTAGGAGAGTATGAGCGAGTTGCGGAACCCCTAGAAGCGCCCAAAGAGGCTTCTCAACGCACAAAAGTCAGCATTGAAGGCGTTGACAATCCCACGATTCTTGCGTACATGGACAATCTGAATGCGAACGACTTTGGTTCGCTGATTGCGCTGTTTACGCCCGATGGTGCGTTGCAACCGCCGTTCCAGCGTCCGATTGTAGGCCGAGATGCAATTCTGCGGTTCTTTCGAGAAGAATGCCAAAACTTGGTACTGATGCCAGAGCGGGGCATTTCTGAACCCGCCGAAGACGGCTATACCCAGGTCAAGGTGACGGGCAAAGTGCAAACGCCCTGGTTTGGGGCGAGCGTCGGTATGAATATTGCATGGCGCTTTTTGCTGAATCCTGAAAACAAGATTTTCTTCGTAGCGATTGACCTTTTGGCTTCTCCCAAGGAGTTGCTCAAGCTCGCCCGATGAGTTCTTCTATGGGGAACGGGTTCATTGTGGGACGGGTTCATTGAACGGAGTTGGTTTGCGCTGAGTGGGTAGATCTCATTATTGGGTGGATGTGTGAGCGCCAGAGGCGTAATACATCAAGGTCTTTCGAGGCAATATGTTGCAGCGATGCCTGACAGCATCCTACAAAGTTTATTGATGTCTATCCACTGACTTGCAAGTTCATTTTCAAATCGATTCTGCAAACGGCTCTAAATCTGCGCTTTTTAATGCGCTCTCTTTATAATGCGCTCTCTTTATGTAGAGGGCGCTTTTCAGTATGGGTGATTTTTTAGGATGGATAGCTCACTGTGGCTGGGATATTTCTTGCGGCTGTTATTTTAACAGGCTGGGTTGTCAGTTTACTGTTGTTTCTATTGGTAGATTCTGCCAGTCTTTCGGTTCCCGGCGTTGTTTTCGCAGTTCTACTTCGCACGTTTTTGCATACGGGTCTGTTTGTAATTGGCCACGATGCCATGCATCAGAATCTGCTGCCCAATCACCGACGTATCAATCACTGCATAGGGGCGATCGCCGTTTGGTTATACGCCGCTATTGCCTACTCAACCTGCTGTGCGAATCATCATCAGCATCATCGCTATCCCGAACAAACACGCGATCCTGACTTTCATGACGGCACGCATACCCATCCGCTCTGCTGGTATTCGAAATTTATTCGAGAGTACCTTTCGGTTTCGTCAATTTTGGGACTGCTGGGCGGCTGGGGACTGCTGCTGTGGGGGATGAGCCAGGTGGTTCCGATGGCTTGGAGCCGGGTCGTTCTGTTCGTACTGCTACCGTTTGTGCTGAGTTCGGTGCAACTGTTTGTGTTTGGCACCTATCTTCCCCATCGTGGCGAATCGGGGCATCAAGTGCCGGAGTCGCTGCGGCCGGGCGATCGCACGCTCAATCCTTCACAAACTCAGTGGAGACCATGGCTCTGGTCGTTTTTCACCTGCTATCACTTTGGGCAGTATCACCCACTCCATCATCGGTTTCCCAGGGTTCCGTGGTATCAGTTGCCAAGCTTCAGAGAAAAACGCTGACCTTTACCTAATGGGTGAAATTTTGGCAAACTGCCTCCCCGAATTCTGAGAATTATGAGATTATACGTATCATAGGTTTACATTATGATATGTGTTGCGTTAATAATTGCTGCATAGGTTTTGGCTGCTGCGGGGGGTTTGGCTTTTAAGATGCAAGCGACTGATATCCAATGGTCTAAGGCGGAGAAAGAGATAGCGCGGGCAGCCTTCGAGCGAGCCTATGAGCGTGAAATCCAAGCGTTGGTGAAGGAAGTGCGGGAGCGGGCCCACGGGGTCGGCGAAGTGGATGACCTGTGGACGCTTCATGACTTCCTCAGTGCGCGGCGACACGCCCTGGAAGGGAAGTATGACTATCGGTATTCAGTGTTGATTTTTGTGTTTGCCCAGTTGGTTCAAGAGGGTTGGCTGGAACTGCACGAGCTAGAAGGGCTTGCGACAGACAAGTTGACCAAAGTTTCAGCGCTAACGCGAATGGGCTGTCATTTCTAAGCTGTCATTTCTAGACGGGTTGCAAAAGCCAAGAGGCGGGTAAGCGGTCACTTCTCAGATTTCATACTGCTGCCACTCGTTTCTCATTTATGGGACTGCTGTAGAACTGTTATGGGGCTGGAATGAGGCGATAGCGCTGGACGGGATGGGCGAGTTGGCGTTTCTTGTCTGCCGTTTCGTCGAGCCATCATTTGGTTACTCTATGCTTTGCACAAAGTCGTAGAGCCGATGCGCCATCTGGAGCTTGCTGCATGGCGCGATCGCCCTTTTTCTGCCCGTTTTATCCAGAAACACGGCCTGATTTTGGTCGCTGCCAAAGCCGCTATCTGGCAGATCGATGGGGTTAGCGGCGATCGCGTCTAGCTGTTTGCGCTCCAGTTTCTCTAGGGCTGGGGTCAAGATGTCCCCGGTTTGAGCAGCGAACCCAATGAGCCGCTGATGGGGCTGTTTTCGCTGGCCCAAGTCGGCAGCGATGTCGGGCGCGGGAACTAGGGGCAGGGCGGTGGGCAGGTCAGCCTTGGGCAGCTTGTGGGGATAGGTCGTGGCGGGCTGCACATCGGCAACGGCGGCAGACAGCAGAATCCAGTCGGCGGTGGGCAGTTCGTGCAGCATGACCTGGTGCATTTCGGCGGCGCTGGTGACGGCAATGCGGCGATCGCCCGCGTCTCGTTTCAGCAGTTCTGCACTCATTGGCCCATGAACCAGCGTCACCGTTGCGCCCCGATGCTGAGCCGCCTGGGCCAGCGCCAGCCCCATTTTCCCCGTCGAGGGGTTGCCAATAAACCGTACCGGATCGAGAAATTCCCGCGTGCCGCCTGTGTTGATTAGCACCTGCTTGCCTGCTAGGTCGCGCTGTCCCCTGGTGTGTTGCAGCGATTCCAACTGAGCGACCAAATCGGGGGGTTCCGCCATGCGCCCTGCCCCCAGGCGATCGCACGCCAGTCGTCCTGCCCCTGGCCCCGCCGTATGAAATCGCGGATCGTCCTGCACCAATCGCCAGTTGCGCTGCACAGACGGCTGCTCCCACATGTCGGTATTCATTGCCGGAGCTAGCAGCACGGGACAGGTCGAGGCCAGCACCGTATTGGTCAGTAAATTGTCCGCTAGCCCGTGGGCCAGCTTGCCCAGCGTGTTGGCCGTCAGCGGCGCAATCAGCATCACATCGGCCCATTCGCCTAGCTCGATATGCAGGGGTCGCCCGTGGCTGGGCTGCCAAAAGTCGGCATCGGTGTAGGCGGCATGGCGGGCCAAGGTTGCAAAGGTGAGCGGGGTCACAAACTGCTGTGCGCCGTCCGTCAGCACCACGCGCACCACCGCGCCAGACTTTGCCAGCGTGGACACCACCTCGCACACTTTGTAGGCGGCAATGCCGCCACCCACGCCAATGAGAATTTTGGGAGATTCCATTCTCGATTTTGAATTTGCGATTTTGGATGGCTTGTCAAGCTCAGGAACGTTGAGATAGCCGCTGATAGGCTTGGGCGACAGACGTGCGATCGCCCACGTTGCCAGGAAACAGCACCACGGGCAGATTGGGAAACTGGGGATGGTCGGGCGGGGTGCGAACTACGGACACACCGGGGAGAATCTGCCCCAGCAGGCGGGCGCTGGTGAGCGCCAGTCCATCGCTCAGCGTGTCGTTGGAGGTGATGCCGCCCTTGCTGATCAAGAAGCCCACGTCGGCGGGCAACCCCCGCACAATGTCCATCAGCAGGCGCGACACCGCCATGCCAAAGTCTAGCCGAGTCTGCGCGTCGGCGAAGGTCAACTCTTGGCGACTGGTGAACACAACGGGGGTCTGTCCTGCTGTGTGGGCCGCGTGAACCTGGTGCAGCAGGTCGGCCAGCAGCGCGTCGCGGGACATCGGGGAATCGGGCAATAACTTGGCGACATCCACCTCGACGGGCACAACTCCCGGCGCTTGCAGCAACACCTCAAGCTGCTCTGTCGTTTTTTTCACATGGGAGCCAACGATGACTGCGCCAGGTTTGCCGTCGCGCACGTAGGTTGCCATGTCTGCCGGGGCAACGGGCTGGGGCGGCAGATTGGCCAGCGCCGTCAGCAAACTGGCCGCACTGCGAAACAGGAAGCGTTTGCCCTGGGAGGCGGCCGCCAGCACATCCGCCGCAAAGCGGTTCAAGTCGTCCTGGGTTTCGGCATCCACCACGCCGCAGGTGTTTCCGCTTAGCGCCAGCAGCCGCGCCGCCACGCCCGCCCGCACGTCCGCTAGCAAGAACCGCTCGACCTGATCAGCGGCAATTCGCCCCTGGGTCTTTTCTGCAACGTAGTCGGGCAGGTAGCTGTGGTGATAAGCAAATACCGAATCGCGGGCAAATTCCGTTTCGTGAACGGGCGTGGGCACGCCGTTGATGACCAAATAGTGAACGCTGTCGCGGGTGAAGCGGCCGCCCTCGAAAAAGGCAGGCGTGAGGAAGTGGGCATCGAAGGGACCCAACGCTTCGGCGATCGCATCGGTTTCTACGGGGTAATGCCCGCGCAGGGTCGAGTCTGAGCGGCTGACGATGAGAAAATCCTGAATGCCCTCTAGGGCGATCGCCTGCTTCAGATTGCGACACACCTCCCGCGTCACCGCATCGGCTTGGGTCGGTGTCAGGGCGCGGGTGTTGGTTAGCACAAAGAAAATGGGCGACTCGTCCGCCAGCCCCAGCCGCAGCGTGTCTACGTCCCATCGCGTCAGCAGCAGGCAGGAGTGAACCGTTTGCGACCCGGTGGGGTCGTCGTCGAGGACGATGATCTTGGGCTGCATGGGGGATTGGAAATTTGGGGTCAGGGGATGATTTTCTCAGATTTTGGTGCGCGATCGCTCTGCTGCGGGTACACTCAATCAGGCCGAATTCATACGCATTTCTCCAGAGCGATCGCCCTTTTTACAGCACTTTCGTAAAATTTGGGCTAACCTCTGAGAGCAGGGCAGTGCATCGTAGCCGCCATCTTACCAAGCCTGGGGTCGCAAACCGATGGGGGAACTGGAACATCAGCCTGATCAGGGCAGCGAAATGTCGAACACCGAGACCAACCCTGGAAATGGAACGCCTCATTCCAAAGGGGTGGAACAGATTTTGCAGGACGTGACGCAGGATTTGCGATCGCTCCAGCAAGATGTGGTGTCCAGTCTGAGTCAGGATATTTCGCGTCTCCAGGCAGAGCGATCGCGCCTGCAAAACGAAATTGAAAAGCTGCAAAGCCAGCAGCAAACGCTGCAAAGCCAGCATCAGATTTTCCTGACCCAGCAGCAAATCGCCCAGCAAAAACTCTGGGCCAAGCAGCTTGCCCAAACAATGGCGGGCTATCTCTATAACCTGCTGGCGCAGCGCCTTAGCCAGCTTCCGGGCGAGGCGGCCGCGCCCAACCTGCCGCCTGCTGCCCAATCTGCCAACTCGCAGCAGGCCTTGTCCTTGCTCGATGCGACGCTGAGCCAAACGCTAGCCTCGCTGCAAAGCGACCTAAATGTCTATCACAGCGGGCTGTCGCAGCAAATCGACCGGATGCAAACCCTAGAGCAGCAAGGCGAGGCGCTGCTTGAGGCCTTGGTCAGCCGTCTGAATCAGCAGCTTCAAGCCGTGGGAACCGTTTCGCCGAGCCAGCCTGCCGCCTATTCCACGCTAACCTCGGAACCCGTTGCGCCGCCTGCCCGCCCAGGCTTGCCAGAACCGAGCCTGTTCAATCCACCCGCTCCATCCCCCGGCGGATCGACGGCTACGGGTGGCGAGTCTGCTCCGAATGGTTATGCTGGGCGAGCATCCGAACCGCCAGCGCCGCCGAATGTATCGCCTGATCCTGCATCGCTTGATAGCGGTTCTCCCCCGATTGCGCCGACTCCCCGGCCCACGCCAACGGTTACCGTTTCGTCAAATCCCTTTAGCGTCTCGACGCTAGCGGGCATCGTGCTGGCGGGGCTGCTGATTCTGGCGGGTGTGGCCATGCTGGGCAAGCTGATTGCGGCGCTGCTGGGCGGCGGTACGGGGCTGTCGGTGGGAACCATGCCGCTGCTGCTGTTGACGCTGGCGGCGGGGCTGGCCTACTGGGTCTGGCAACAGGGCAGAGCGCCCCGCCGACTTTCTGGACGAACTGCTGGGCGATTCCCGAAGGGATCGCTACGCGAATCGCCCGCGTCTGGCGCTCTCGCAGGCGGTTTGCCCAATCTGGCCCAGCCGCAGGTGGGCCTGGTGCTGATTTTGCTCTCAACGCTGGCCCTGTCGCTACACAACGTGGTGGTGGGCATCATCGGCGGACAGACCAGTATTTTTGGGCTATTTAGCCTGCCGCGCTCAATCACGCTAGACAGCTTCAACGACTCGCTGCTGGTGCTGTGGCTGCGGATGGTGGTGGTGGTGCCTGTGATGGTGGCGATCGCCCGCTGGCTCTATCCCAACGCCTGGCGCGATATTCGCAGCTTTGCCCTGAGCCGCGATCGCGCTCTGCAAGGCTACGTTGTGGGCAGCGGAGCCTGTCTGTTTCTCTCGCAGGTGTTTATCTACATTGCGATCGCCGCGACGGGGCCGGGGGTCGCCGTGACGATTTTGTTTATGTATCCGCTGATCCTGGTGCCGCTGGCGTGGCTGCTATTCCGCGATCGCCCCACGCCGTTGCGGTGGGTGGTGCTGTTTGGGATTTTGTCGGGGGTCGTGCTGACGGCGCTGCCCAGGTTAATGCAGGCTACCAACGTGTCCACCAACGGCATTTTCTTCGCCATTCTGTCGGGCATCTTCTTCGCGCTGTACCTGATTACAATGCAGATCAGCTTTGGCAAAAAGCTGCATCCAGTGCCCGTTAGCGTTGTGCAGTTCTTCACGATCTTTGTGCTGGCGAATATCATGCTGCTGATGATGGGCGTGGAGGAGCCGCCGGATCACCTGATGGGGCTGCTGCTGGGTGGGCTGGTGCTGGGCACGCTAACGCTGCTGGGTTATCTGCTCAACAACCTGGGTGTGCGTCTGCTGGGGGCTGCCCGCGCCTCGATTATTTCTGCCAGCGGCCCAGTGCTGACTGCCCTGCTGGCCTATTTGATTACGCCGAGCGAGCGCACGCAGCTTCAGCCTGTGCAGTGGATTGGCATTGTGGTCGTGACGCTGGGCGTGCTGGGACTCAGCTTCGAGCGGATGCGGATGCAGAATAAAACTGCCCCTGCTGCGAAGTAGCGCTCAGCGGTGGGAACCCGGATGTCTAAATAGCAAGGATCAAACCCGATCAATCGGATTCAATCCCGGAGAACGGAGAGAGAGGGATTCGAACCCTCGTTAGAGTTACCCCTAAACAGCATTTCCAGTGCTGCGCCTTCAACCACTCGGCCATCTCTCCATACGCTTGCTGATTCGGCTTACTTGCAGCCAAGTCTCAGCATATTTTCAGCCCAACGGCCGCCAGTGATGAATGGAGAATTCATCCACAGAATTTCTATATTACCAGACCTTAGTACCAGTTAATCCCGAAACATGATCCTAACCCGCCCAACGGTCTGATTTCTGCGACCCAATCCCTACCCGAATCTTTGGCAAGGAGGGGGCGATCGCCGTATGATCTCCAAGGCAGTCGCGTCCTACTTCCATAACCCCAATATGCCTCGTTCCCATACCGTTCATATCTGCGATCGCCAAACTGGCACCCAGCACACCGTCGAAGTGCCTGAAGATCGCTACATCCTGCACACCGCCGAACAGCAAGGCGTGCGTCTGCCCTTTGCCTGCCGCAACGGAGCCTGCACCACCTGCGCCGTCCGCGTGCGATCGGGCGATATCTACCAGCCCGAAGCCATGGGCCTGTCGCCCGAACTCCGCGCCCAGGGCTACGCGCTCCTCTGCGTCAGCTATCCCCTTACGGATCTAGAAGTGGAAACCCAGGACGAAGATGAGGTCTACGAACTCCAGTTCGGCCGCTACTTTGGCAAAGGTCGCGTCCGCCGCGCGTTGCCTCTAGAAGAAGATTAAGAGAGAAAGACCTCTCAACACCTCAACGCCCCATCCCTCTAAAACCACCATGCCCAATCTCCAAATCTTCCTCGACATTGCCACTGAAGCTGCCCTTGCAGCCGGAGCCGTCCTCCAGAGCTATTGGGGCAAGCTGGATTCGGTGCAGGAAAAGGGGCGACCCGGCGACCTGTTGACCGAGGCAGACAAGGCTTCAGAAGCGGTGGTGCTGGAGATTTTGACGCGGCATTTTCCGAATCACGGCATTTTGGCGGAAGAGTCGGGAAACGTCGGGCTGAGCGAAAGCGAGTTTCTCTGGGCGATCGACCCGCTGGACGGCACGACTAACTATGCCCATCAGTACCCGATGTATTCCGTGTCGATTGGGCTGCTGATCGAGGGGAAGCCGCAGGTTGGTGTCGTGTATTGTCCGTTTTTCAATGAACTGTTTCGGGCGGCAAAGGGGCTGGGGGCCACGCGCGATCGCCAGCCAATTCGCGTTTCCCACACGGCAGAATTGTCAAAAAGCCTCCTGGTTACGGGCTTTGCCTACGATCGCCGCGAAACCATCGACACCAACTACGCCGAGTTTTGCCAACTGACCCATCTCACCCAGGGGGTGCGCCGGGGCGGTTCTGCCTCGGTCGATCTGGCCTATGTCGCCTGCGGACGGCTGGATGGGTACTGGGAACGGGGGCTAAGTCCGTGGGATCTGGCAGCGGGCATCGTGCTGCTAGAAGAAGCGGGGGGTCAGGTGACGGCCTACGACGGCAGCCCCTTTGACTTTGCCAGTGGGCGCATTCTGGCGACCAACGGACGGATTCACACCGCCCTCAGTCAGGCCTTGCAAACCGTTCGCCCTCTACCAGAATTTGACCCGGCCACCTGGCAGGCTTAGCGATTTCCTCAGCAATTTCCTCGCAAACATCTGGTAAACCATGACCCACCCGGAGAGCAATGCAGCTACACTAGAGGGAACTTTGGCTAGGGAATGAGTTGAGAAGCGCTGATGTCGTTTAACTTCGAATCGGGCTTATTTGGCTTGGGTTGCTCAGATTATCACGCGGTGCTGGGCGTGCCTGTGGATGCTGACCCTAAGGACATTCGCAAAAAGTATCTGCGGCTGGCGCAGCGCCTCCACCCAGACAGCTCAGGCCGAGAGTCAGAGGGCGATCGCAAGCGAGCATCAGAGTTCTTGTCTAAGCTGGTGAATCCGGCCTATGAGGAACTGTCCAAAGAAAAGAAGTTCAACGAACATCTGGTAGTGCTGAAACTAAAGGGGCAGCAGGCGCTAAATCAGCAGGAAACGATCTTGCTGCAAAGTGACGCAGCCCGCAGCCTGGCCAGCACCTACGGCGAGTTGGATAGTGCCTACCGGCAGGCGGTAAAGCGGCTGGCAGACGAGCAATACACCCATCTGGATAAAACTGAAGAAATTACTGGACAGATTAGCGAGCTAAATCTGGTGTACCTGATGCGGAAGGCAGGCAAGGGCGAGTTTCCTACGCCAGCCGCCACCAGTCCAGCAAAATCTGCGGCAACCAGCACCCCCGCAGCCAGCGCTACCCCTACCACGGGCACTCGTCCGACCCCCACGCCACCGCCCGCCGCCAAAGCGCCGCCCAGCCGAGAATCGGTGTTGGCCTCCTATTTGCGACGGGCAGAGGAGTTTGAAACCAAGCAAGACTATCCCAGCGCCGTTAAGGAGTTGCGGGATGCGCTCCAGATTGCGCCAAAGAACGGCAGCATCCACAGCCGACTAGGGGCAGTGTATCTGCGGGCAAACCAGCCCACGATGGCCAAGATTCATTTCCGCAAGGCGCTGGAGCTGAATCCAAAAGATGCCGCAGCGGAGGAAGGGTTGCGCCGAGTTGACCCTGCGTTTGCCGCTGCAAGTGCCCAGGCTGCAAAAGCTGACCCTAAAGCCGCAAAGCCGACACCGGGCAAGCCTGCGCCTAAGGGCAAACCAGCCCCCAAAGGCAAGCCCGAGTCGGGCGGCGGGTTGTTTGGCCTGTTTGGTGGTAAGAAGAAATAGGCGGCAAACGGGATCTGAGCCCAACTGTCCCGCCTATCACCCACTCATTACAAACTCATCAATGGTGTACCAACCCCCCACAGGAGCCAGGGATTTGTTTCCGCTGGACGTGGCTCAAAAGCGCTGGATTGAGGATCGGGTGCAGCAGGTGTTTCACCGCTGGGGCTATCATCGCATCATTACCTCGACCCTGGAACGAATTGACACGCTGATGGCAGGCGGCGCGGTGCAGCGCTCGACCGTGATTTTGGTGCAGGATCGCGACGAGGAAGAACTGGGACTGCGCCCAGAGTTAACGGCCTCAATTGCCCGCGCAGCGGCCACGCGCCTAGCCGGAATGACCTATCCGCAGCGGTTGTATTACAACGCTAATGTCTTTCGGCGATCGCCCCGCAGCGGCATGGGCAGCCAGCACGAGTTTTATCAGGCAGGTGTAGAACTGCTGGGGGCAGACGGGAGCGCAGCGGATGCCGAGGTGCTGCTGCTGCTGAGTGACTGCATTGGCAACCTGGGGCTAACAGACTGGCACCTGATTCTGGGCGAGGCGGGGCTGACGCGATCGCTCCTTTCGGTGTTTCCAGACTCCGTGCGAGAATCGGTGCGACGGGCGATCGCCTATCTCGACCGACTCCAGCTTGAAGCCCTCCCCCTCAGCCCAGAACTACGCGAGCGAGCGCTGCTGCTGCTGGATTTGCGGGGTCGGCCTGCGGACGTAATTCAGCGGGTATCGGCGCTGGATCTGGATGACCAGCAGCGGAATACCGTGAACGCGCTCAAGTCCTTGCTGGAACTGCTGCACGACAGCTTTAGCCGCGAACACCGCTCGCCCCCCAATCTGGTGCTAGACCTCAGCTTGGTGCAGACCTTTGACTATTACACGGGCATCGTGTTTGAAGTCGTCAGCAGCGGCGACAGCGGACAGCGGGTGCTAGGGCAGGGCGGCCGCTATGACCAGCTTTTGTCGCTCTATCATCCCCAGCAGCAGACCTGTCCGGGTATTGGCTTCACCTTCAACATCGAAGACCTGCATCAAGTCCTATTGCCCACTGGACAACTGCCTGCCCAAACGCCGCCCAGCGATTGGCTCGTCGTGCCCAAAACCCCAGAGGCGATCGCCGCTGCCTTTGCCTACGCCCAGACGATTCGCGACTCGGCTCATCTGGTGCGCGTAGAGGTAGACCTGATGCCGCGCGACAGCGAAGAAGCGACTCGTCAATATGCCCGCGATCGCCGAATTGGGCAAATCGCCTGGATTGCCACCGATGGCACGCCAGAGGTTGAGCCGCTATTGGGGCGATCGCCCTAAAAACAACCTGATAGGCCTTACGCAGTTGGACGATTTCTCGCGGGCGCAACCCGTGAGAAAGTGTCCAAAATCCAGAAAGCTGATCGCAAGTGCGTAAGTCCTGCCTGAGAAATAACCTGTACAATGGTGCTGTAAAGCCTTGCCAGATCTAGCTTTCATGACCTGGGATGGATTCCCTGAATCAGCCAAAGCGAGATCATAAAGGCGAGATTGTAATTCTATTGGGACACTCAGTTAGACCTAAACGCTAACCTCAAGCCCACCTGCACGCCACCTGCCTGCGATCTGTCTGAGAGGAGAACACCGTGCCGCATACAATTGTGACCCACGTCTGTGAAGGCGTTGCCGACTGTGTAGATGCCTGCCCCGTTGCCTGCATCAACCCCGGCCCCGGCAAAAACAATAAGGGAACTGAATGGTACTGGATTGACTTTAGTACCTGCATCGACTGCGGCATTTGTCTGCAAGTGTGCCCTGTAGAAGGGGCGATCGTGCCTGAAGAAAGGCCCGATCTCCAGGAAACTCCTTGATTCTCCCCTGGTTCCCTTGATGTTTGCGTTGCAGCGTCCTAAACGCTAACCCCCAAGAAAACAAAAAAACAAGCCCCATGCCCACGGCTCCCTTGCTCACCGTCGAATCGGTCTATGCAGGCTACATCCAGGATCTCGATATTCTCCAGGGCGTAAATTTTCGCGTATACCCTGGCGAAATCGTGGTGGTCGTGGGCCCCAACGGCGCAGGCAAATCGACCCTGGCAAAGACCATCTTTGGGCTGCTCACGCCCCACAGCGGTCGGATTCAGTTTCGCAACGAAGACATCACCGGGCTGAAATCGGATCAGATTGTGCAACGTGGCATGTGCTACGTGCCGCAAATCGCCAATGTGTTTCCGTCACTGACAATTGAGGAAAACCTGGAGATGGGCGCGTTCACGCGCTCCGGCTCCGTGCAGAGCCTAAAGCAAAAAATTTTTGACGCATTCCCCAGGCTGTCGGAGCGGCGGCGGCAGCGGGCGGGAACGCTGTCGGGCGGAGAACGGCAAATGCTGGCGATGGGGCGGGCGCTGATGCTTGATCCAGAGTTGCTAATTTTGGATGAGCCGTCGGCAGCCCTGTCGCCGATTTTGGTAAACGACGTGTTTGAGCGCATCCGGCAGATTAACCAAATGGGCATGGCGATTATGCTGGTGGAGCAAAATGCCCGCAAAGCCCTGGCAATGGCGCATCGGGGTTACGTGCTGGATACTGGGCGCGATCGCATCGAAGGGCCCGGCCCCGAACTGCTCAACAATCCCCGCGTCAGCGAACTCTATCTCGGCGTGCGCCCCGCGTCCTGAACCGATCTGCAACCGTCACCTGTCTGAAAAACTCTCGCGGAGAAAATCTCATGGCCCCGAAACCCGGCATCTTGCTCACCACTGCCAGTCAGATTGGCGACCTCCAGATTGTCGATCACCTCGGCATCGTCAGCGGCGAGGCGATTTTGGGCGCAAATATTTTCAAGGACTTTTTTGCAGGCATCCGCGACATTGTGGGTGGGCGATCGGCCGCCTACGAGCGATCGCTCCGCGAAGCCAAAGACACCGCCATGCGCGAAATGGTGGAACAGGCTGAGCGCTTGGGGGCAAACGCCGTGATCGCCATTGACATCGACTACGAAACCATCGGCATCAGCAACGGTGGCAGTATGCTGATGGTCGCCGTCAGCGGCACAGCCGTCCGCTATGTCTAGTAATGCCCGGCAGCCTGCGGCTTCAATCAATTCGGCAACGCTCCTCATAATGAAACGTCGCGTTGTCGAAGACGACCCACTGCCCAGAGCGAACTTGGGGAATCAAGCAGGTTTCAAGCCAAACTTCAAACACGGCTCGATTGCACGCCCCTTCAATCGTGGAGGGGGCAATGAGTTTACCCGCACGATTTTGCGTTGGCATCAAAGACTAGTCGTATTGCGACTGATGTTGAACAGTTAGCTGGCTTCACTTGCTTGAGTCCATCCATCTCGATCGCCTGCATCCCTTTTTGCCAAAAGTCATCGCTGCAAGGTTTAGCCACTGTATTGTCGGGGGAAGATTGTCGGGGGAAGATGCCTCGGCATCTTTCTAGGTCATGTCCTAACCTGCCCGAATGCAGCTATGACACCCGCGCAGTCTATGTGCTGCTATTCTCACAAACCATTCAAGACTGCTATTGAAAGAGAAATAAAGAGAACTTAAAGAAATATCAGTTGTATTTAAAGAAATTGAGTTTAAAGAGATCGAATCTAGGCGGGTTCAACGGTTGGCTGACTCTGTAGTTTAACGTAAAGCCTAAGCTGTTTTTTCTCTGCCTTTACTAGAGCTTTATTGGAAGTTCAGAAAACTACGGAAGCACTGTTAAGGTGCCATAAAGATAGATATTTTCACTAGCGTAATTGCCACAAGCCAATGAATTATGAGGATATTCAGAGGTGGAGTGAGAGTTTCCGGATGACTTGGATGAGGTTTGGTTGGAGTTAGTCTCCTGAGCATCTACAGGTGAGCTTTATGGGCTTTAGACAAGCTCTAGCAGACTCGAAAGGGTGCGTCTCGTGCTTGATGCCTGGTTTCTGAGGAATAGATGCCCTCTGAAAGCAGGTGACTATGCGCTTAGCGGACACTTAGGAGCGGGACGGTTTCTAGTCAGAACTTCGGTCTTTGTAGAAGGTGTTTTTATGTCTCTAGCTTCCCAAGACTATTACGAGGAAATAGATTTTCAGAAGTATTGGAACGTGTTGAAACGGCGTTGGCTGCCAGCGACTACCGTGTTCCTAACGCTGACTGTGCTGTCTACAGCGATCGCGCTCCGTCAAAAACCTTCCTACGAGGCCGAGACCTTGCTTCAGGTCCGGTCGAGCGCCGCCTCAAGGCTGACAGGCGTGGGCGAAGGGCTGGGCGAATTGGAAAGGTTGACCTTACAGAGCAACCCGGTCGATAGTCAGGCGCAAATTATCCAGTCTGCTCCCATCGTTTCTGAGGTCATTCAGTCGCTCGACCTCCGAGACGAAAACGGGAACCCGATGCTGGTCAAAGACGTGGTTAGCAAATTGACTGCCCGATCAATCCCAGCAACCGACCTGTTGCGAGTCACCTATGCTTCTGACGACCCTGAACAGGCCGCAGCCGTGATTAACCGCTTGGTCGAGGTTTATACCAAGAACAACGTTCTGGTGAACCGTGCCGAGGCAGCCGCCGCTCGAGAATTTATCGCCAAAGAGCTACCCAAAACTGAAGCTGCTGTAAGGGCTGCCGACTCTGACCTGCGTCGCTTCAAAGAAGAGAATGGTGTGGTACTACTGGAAAGCGAGGCGCAGGAAGCTGTCAATATCATCTCCAAGCTTGAAGATCAGGTGACCCAGGCGCGGGCTGAACTCTCTGACACTTCTGCGCGTCTTGCCCAGTTGCAGGGGCGCGTCGGCGCAGACCCCCGCCGAGCAACCGTGATTGCTGCTCTAAGCCAGTCTGCCGGTGTCCAGGAAGCACTGACTCAGTTGCAGGCGGCTCAGCAAGAATTGGCTGTTGAGCGGACTCGCTACACCGAAGACCACCCGGCGATCGCCAACCTCCAGCGCCGGGTTCAATCCCTGGAAGAGCTATTAAGGAATCGAGCCGTCAGTGTTGCTCGATCCGACTGGAACAACATCCGGAGTGATCTACAGGCTGGAGCGCTCCAGCAAGATCTGATTGGTGAATTGGTCAGACTGGAAGTGCAGCGCCAAGGGATTGTACTCCGCCTACAAACTCTGGCACAAGCCAGCAGCGCTTATCGGCAACGGGCAGGCTCGCTGCCTCGGCTAGAACAGCAGCAGCGAGAGCTAGAGCGCCGCCTCAACGCAGCCCAGACGACCTATGAAGCCCTGTTGGTCAGGCTTCAAGAAATCCAGGTCGCAGAGAACCAGAATGTCGGCAATGTCCGTGTTGTGTCATCTGCTACAGTGCCTGACGAGCCACTTCCCTCCAAGAAGAAGCTTTTCCTGGTTGCTGGCGCGCTCTCAGGAATGCTCTTAGGAGTTGCGACGGCCTTTGGCATCGACCTGTTTGATCGCTCAATCAAGACCGTGAAGGAGGCAAGAGAAGCCCTTGGCTACACGTTACTGGGCGTGATTCCTGCTTTTTCTAGGTCTGGAAAGTCTCATTCAGCCCTTGGTGCCCTGGATCAACCAGCACCCCGCATTGTGGTTCGGGACATGCCCCAGTCTCCCATTGCTGCGTCTTATCAAATGCTGCAAGCCAATCTCAAGTTCCTGAGTTCTGACAAAGCAGTGCGATCGTTCGTTATTACCAGTTCAGTGGCTCAAGAAGGCAAGTCTGAAGTCGCAGCCAATCTGGCAGCAACGCTGGCTCAGCTCGGCCGAAAGGTACTTTTGGTGGATGCTGATCTCCGCCGACCCGCGCAGCATCACACCTGGAACTTGGTCAATGCTGCTGGCTTGAGCAACCTTCTGATTGATCAAGTCTCCAGCGAGTCAGTGATTCAGGAGGTCATGCCGAACTTCTATGTCCTGCCTAGCGGTGTTGTGCCTCCGAACCCAGTTGCGCTGCTGGACTCCAAGCGGATGGCCGCCTTGGTTGATGATTTCCTCAAGGAGTATGATTTCGTTCTCTTCGACACGCCTCCTCTTGCAGGCATCGCCGATGCGGCAGTTCTTGGGAAAATGACTGATGGCATGGTTCTAGTTGTTCGCCCAGGGGTAGTAGATTCATCTCGTGCGCTTGCCGCAAGAGAGTTTCTGAAGCAGTCTGGCCAGCAAGTTTTGGGTATGGTACTTAACTGCGTTGATGTTCGCAACGAGCCTGATAGCTACTTCTACTATGCAGGCAGCCAGTACCGCTTCAACGATCCTTCCACCCCTCTAGCCAAAGCTGCTCAGTTTGCTGCCAGTGCTGGATCTTCCTCTGAAAAGTCTCAATAAAGCTGAAAGATCATCCATCTTACCCAATCCTACTGAGATGGATGCTCCTTTAAATTCCGTCAGCCAGTCGCCTGGTTGCCTGTACCTATAGAATTCACATCGGGAGTGACTGGAGAAATGGAGTACCATATTGTCCTTAGTAGGACTAACCGGGAAAAAACTAGCGAAGAGATAAGGCTCGGTAAGCGCCCATTAGACTACATTACCCTGCTTCAGGCAAAACTGGATGCACCCATACATCAGCCCAACATAGAAGTGAGCAGTGCAGACAGAATGCGCTCAAAGTTCTTGGCAGGGCGCCCCGAAAACTGGGCCTTGGCTAGGCATCTTGTAAAGCGGTTCAACTCTAATGATGTCGTGTTCTGCAACGCGGAACAATCATCCATTCCTTTTGCTGCCTACTCTGCAGCTGAGAAAGATCGCCCTAGGCTCGTCTCATTATTTCAGAACTTCGATCGCCCACGGAATCGATTCACTGCAAGGTGGCTGAGAATTGCTCAGTCTACAGATATCTTTGTGGTGGGTTCTAAATTCCAGGAAGACTTGGTTTGTAGAGATCTTAATCTTCCAAAGTCTAGAGTTTTGCATCTGCCACAATTCGTGGATACAAATTTTTTCACCCCAGGACTCCCTTCTCCAGGTAAAAGACGCCCCGTTATCGCTAGTGCAGGCTTGGAAAACCGAGACTATCGCTTGGTTGCTGCTGCAACAAAGGACATGGATCTGGATGTCAAGATTTGTGACACCTCTCGGTTTGCAAAGCGCCTGAGGAAGTCGTTCCCAGACGTAGTGCCAGCCAACATGGAATTTCGATACTACGAGATGAGGGAACTGGTTCAACTTTATCGAGATGCAGATATTTTTGTAATGAGTGTGTTTGAAAGTGATTATCATGCTGGCTCCACCTCGCTGATTGAGGCGATGGCCTGCAAGCGCCCCATCATTGCAACTGCAACGAAAGGGTTGTCATCTTATCTTGATCCAGATGCAATTCTCACGGTTCGCCCTGGCGATGTTGAAGGCTTGCGGAGCGCAATATCCTACTTACTCAACAATCCAGATGAAGCCAAGAAACGAGCTGAGCGAGCCTATCAAATTGTAACGGAGCGTCATTCTTTGGAAGTCTATGCAAACACAATTGCTGCCTGCATGAGGAAACTTGGAGGGGGCGATCGCCCTGACGAAAGTATCCTCACCAAGTCAGCAAAACAGCCTGCAAGCTTGGCATAGACAGTATTAGCAGATATCGGAGAATATCACGGACGATATCAGAAGATACCGCTCAGCAGAAACTCAACGCAGAACCGGACGCAAGACCTCTACTGGATGTAAATAGCACGAACATGAGTCATAAACGTAAGCTACTCAGCAACTCGGCCTCAATGCTCGTCAATCGAGTCGTACAGAGTGTGGCGACTTTTGTGCTATCTGCATCCATTTCGCGATTTTTGGGCGCAGATGAACTAGGAAGATATCTGCTGGCCTTCAGCTTTTACTACATTTTTGTTGGCATAGCATCGCATGGGCTGAAAAACCTGATGATCCGGATGATTGCTCAAGGAGCAGAATCCACCAGAAACGAGTCATTTTATTTACTAAACTGCACGATTCTCCAGCTAGTCATTAGCATCTTGGGCTATATTTGCCTGCTTGCAATTGTCACCATCCTTCCATACGAGCCTGAAACGAAACTAGCCTGTTACATCATTGGTGCTGCAGTCATCCCCTTTTCTCTTTCCAATATGACTGAGGCATTCTTTCAGTCCCAAGAACGAATGCATTTGATTGCTACTGCGAATGTACCTGTCTACATTTCTCGTATCTTCGCGATGATTGCGGCAATGCAGCAAGGCTACGGGATAAGCACAATTGCTTTGCTGTTTGTGATCTCAGAAACGTTGATTTTTCTAATTCAATGGGTTCTGCTGACGCGAGAGATGCAGCTAGAGTGGAAGCTTGACCCAAGCTTTATGGTTGAAAAGTTCAAATCTGCCGCCGGCTTCTTCGCTATTGACAGTTTAGGAATCGTTAATGCAAGGCTTGAGTTTCTGATTCTATCCTTGGCCGGGAACGAACTTCTAGTCGGGCTGTATGGTGGCATCATTCAGTTAATGCAGCCTTTTTTGATTATGACAGACAGCTTAATGCAGGCAGCCTACCCAAGCATGGTTAAGTCAGTTCAGGAAGGAGCCGGTAGACAACGCAAAATTGCTCAGAGTATGATTGGAATTCTCCTATCGATTGCACTGCCAATCTGCATCGGATTCTTCTTCTTTGGAGGAGATTTACTGCAGTTCGTCTACGGTGACGAGCGATTCCGAGATGCAGCTGCAGTTCTGACTGCCTATTCCTTGTCAAAGGTTCTGGCATCCTTCAACCGACCATTTGGATTTGTCTTGATGGCAAACGGATTGGAGAGAACTAATGTACGCGAGGGTTTCGTGACAATGGCGATAAAAGCCTTGTCTGGGTTTTTCCTAGTGCCGATGTATCAGCTTGCTGGGGCAGTCTCGGTTACTTTATTGGTCGGCATTTCGACATTCTTGCAATTTTTGTTTGCGATTCGTCGTTTGTTCTCAATCAATTTTCTGGAGGTTCTATACTACCCAGCTTTGACGTGTGCCCTGATGCTTCCTATTTTTGTGGGTCTTCAAAGGCTCGATCCAGGCTTCATGATTGTTCTAGCCATATCCACTCTAACTTACCTTTTTATCGTCGGATTGCTTGCTGTCTACGCGATGGGAGGGCCAAGGTACGTTTGGTCTAAAGTAGCAGACCGCAATTCTAACTAGCTGTTCTGGCGTGGCCTTTTTATGGACTGGTTTTTCTTATTCTTAATTATCTCTTTGTGAAGGAGCATGTGCTGTGAAGGGGCTATGGCGATTCCTTGAGATCATATTTGTTATCGCTTACCTCATTCTTTATGCTGGTGGCATCCTCGCACTTCTTATATCGGGAGGCTTTAGCGAGGGTGATGGAGGTTCTTTGATGGATTTCGATTTTGCCCTGATACGACAGCTACTCCTTGTGAATTATGGAATTTCTTTCCTGCTTTTACTACGGCGATGGAAGTACGTAGTCTCTCATCTATTGAGGTATCCATTCATTCTGATCATTATAGGATTGGTGCTATGTTCAGTTTTATGGTCTGCTCAGCCTAACCTCACGCAGACAAGGGCGATCGCGCTTCTTGGTACTACGCTATTTGGAGTCTATTTTGGAACTCGATTCAGCCCGAAAGAGCAACTTGATATATTAGCTATTACATTCAGCGTCATTCTGCTTCTAAGCCTCGTTTTTGTGATTGCTCTTCCTCAATATGGCAAAATGAGTGGCATTCATGCTGGCGCATGGCGCGGCATCTTTATTCATAAAAATCCATTTGGGCAACTGATGGTGTTAAGCTCTCTCATTTTTCTCTCGCTTTCTTTGAGAAGAGGGCAAAGTTCCTGGAAGGCAATGTTAGGACTTACAATATCTGTATTTATGATTGTGATGTCAGCATCTAGTTCATCACTGATTAACTTTGTCACTTTATTCTTAGTCTTTGCAGTTCTAAAAGTTACGCTTTGGCCAGATCGAGTCATGATTCCAGTAATCTCTGCACTTGCCGCTTTTGGCTGTTTTGCCTCAATTTTTCTAGTGGATATACTGGAGTTAGTGGTTGGCTCAGTAGGTAAAGACTTAACGCTAACAGGGCGCACAGATATTTGGCCAATTGTGATCCGTCAAGGCTTACAAAGGCCCATTCTAGGCTATGGATACAGTGGATTTTGGGGAGATTGGAACAGCCCCGGTGCAGCAGTTTGGAAAGACTACGGTTGGCTTGCGCCGAATGCTCACAATGGATTTATCGATCTCTGGATTCAGCTTGGATTTGTCGGTGCTGCTATTTTTATCCTTGGATTTTTGCAGATGTTTATACGCAGCCTTCAACTATCTAAGCAGTCAGATCCGTCTTTGTATTCGTGGTCGGTAATTTATTTGATTTTCACCTGCCTGATTAACTCTACAGAGTCATCTCTGATGGTTAATAACAGCCTAAACTGGGTTCTCTTTGTTTCTCTGGGTATTTCCTTGCAGCTACAAAAATCGCGCTTGCGACAACCTAAGGACTCCATAAAGATTTCTGCCGATAATCTAGCGCATTCTACCGAGTGATGAGATATCTAGTAGATTTTGTTTGGAGAATCTTGGCATGAAAGTTTTAATGTTGGGTGAAGGACTTGCTAGGAGAGGCGGCATTGTTTCGGTTCAACAGTTGATCCTAGAACAGACCGATCCGTCGGTAGAAATTGAACACATTGCAACTTTGGTTGACGGCTCTCCGCTAGATAAAATTCGAGCATTTCTTAAAGCACTATTGAACTTGTCGAGGGAGTTGCTCTTTGGAAGTGTTGACTTGGTTCATATCCATGTTTCTGAAAGAGGCAGTGCATTTCGGCAAGCCATTACTACATTGATTTCTAAGTTGTTTGGCAAGCCTGTCGTGATGCATACTCATGGCTCAGAATTTCATGAATTTTATAGCCATTTACCTGCTTTTGTGAAAGCTGCTCTGAGTTGGGTCTATCGAAAATGCGATCGCTTCATTGTCCTTTCTGAAAGCTGGAAGGAATTTTATATAGATGCACTAAAGCTGAGACAAGAGCGGGTGACTGTGCTGCCCAACGCAGTCAAAATTCCAGATCAGATTCCTCAAAGAGGACAGACAGAAAGTAGTCAGATTCTCTTCGTGTTTTTTGGACGAATTGGCCATCGAAAGGGAGCGTTTGATCTGGTTAAAGCACTATCACTACTCCCTAGAGAATATCATTCCCAGGTACGGCTAGTAATGGCTGGCGATGGTGAATTAGAGCGTTTAGAAGAGCTAGTTCAAGATTTTGAACTCCAAGATGTTGTCTCTATTATGAGTTGGATTAGTCCAGCCCAACGGGAAGCTCTGTCGCGAGAAGCCAGCGTTTTTATACTGCCCTCCTATAACGAGGGCTTGCCGATGGCACTGCTGGAGGCGATGAGTTGGGGTCTGGCTGTCATTACAACTCCTGTAGGTGGCATTCCAAGTGTGATTCAACATAAGAGAAACGGTCTTTTGGTTGATCCGGGTGATGCCTATCAAATTGCAGACTCGATCAAGTTGTTAATAGACGACTGCAATCTAAGGCATGAGTTAGGTAGGGCAGCATACACAAGCGTTTTACCCTTTGGCTCTAATAAGTATTGGCAATCGCTGACTCATGTTTATACTTCCACGCTGTTTGAATCATAGGTTTTGCTCATTGAAGATGTGTTTTGGTGGCAAGTTTCTGAAAGGCACTTTATAGTTTTTATACTAGTTTTCTGCCAGTTCTGACTTAGTTAAACCTGTCGAATTGACCAATTCGGAGATGCAATGAGAGTTGATATCTGTGGCGTTGGAGTTGATGATTACTCCTTTGACGAAGTGGTGAATCGGATTGTGCATCACGCCCTCACATCCACAACACCGGAATATGTGGTGACTCCAAACGCACACCACATTATGATGTTGCAGCACGATCGCCTATTTCGAGAGATTTATCATCATTCGTTTCTTTCAGTTCCAGATGGTGTCCCGCTGCTTTGGGCTGCTCACTTCTTGGGAACACCGCTTAATGGGCGCGTCAATGGAACCGATCTGTTTGAAGAACTATGCGCGGTTGCTGCACAAAAGGGACTTAGAGTTTTCTTGCTGGGAGGTCGTCCCGGTGCCGCAGATCGTGCCAAGGCAGTGTTGCAAGCGCGTCATCCTTCTTTAGACATTGTGGGTACACACTGCCCGCCGTACGGATTTGAGCGTGATCCTGATGAACTCGCGCTGATCCAGTCGAAAGTGCGTGCTGGTGCTCCCCATTTACTCTTCGTAGGTTTGGGAGCACCCAAGCAGGAAAAGTGGATGTACGCCCATTACAAGGCGCTGGGGGTGCCCATTTCTTTAGGGATCGGCGTGAGTTTTGAACTGGTAGCAGATATGGTCAGACGTGCCCCGGTGCCTATGCAAAAGCTGGGTATGGAATGGCTATTTCGGTTGCTAATGGAGCCAAAGCGTTTGTGGCAGCGTTATATTCTCGGCAACCCATATTTTGTTTGGCTTGTGTTGCGGCAGCGGTTAGGGATTTCGTCGTTTCGCTTGGAGTAAGTCCCTATGTATCAAGTTAAGACTTTATCTCGTCGGGATTGCCTTCTGTTTGGGCTAGGAACCGTTGTAGGTATAGGCCTGCATTCTGCGAAAGAAGCGATGTCTCAGTCACTTCTCATGTCAGAACTTTCCCGATCAAGGTCGGTAACTCCTGAAATGGCGATCGCCCTCGAATCCGAAACACAGTCGCTCAAGCAGCGGGCTGCTGCCAAGGGATTGTTCTTTGGGGCAGCAGCACGTCATCGGGATCTACTCAGCAGTCAGTCGTTGGCAAATTCTTATGTCCGCGAGTGCAGTGTTCTGGTTCCTGAATGGGAACTGAAATGGGCCGCTGGAGATCTACCGCTGCGCCCCAACCTAGATCGGTTTGACTTTACTCGAAGTGACGGGATGCTCAGTTTTGCCAGAGCAAACGGGCTAAGTCTGCGCGGACATGCCCTAGTCTGGCACTTGTCTAACCCGAGATGGCTGAGGGAAACCCTGAACCCAAGCAACGCTGAGCAATTGCTGACTTCTCATATCCGCACAGTAGCAGCACATTTTGCAGGCCAGATTCATTCCTGGGATGTGGTGAATGAAGCAATTGAAGTTCCTGATGGACGCTCCGATGGGCTGAGGAATAGTTTGTGGCTAGAGTCTTTGGGGGAAGCCTATATTGACTTGGCATTTCGGCTTACTGCTCAGGTAGACTCCCGTGCGCTTCGGGTCTACAACGACTACGGATTGCAGTATGCCACGTCGAGTCATGAGTCAAAGCGTAAAGCGGCGCTAAAGCTAATGGAACGGCTGGTAGCAAGCGGAACGCCTGTGCAAGCTTTTGGAATTCAGTCACATCTACGGGCAGGCGAAACCCGCTTTGATGCTGAGCGATTGAGACGGTTTTTGAAGGATCTGGCCGACCTAGGACTAAAAATCCTGATCACTGAGTTGGACGTGAGCGATCAGAATGTTCCGGCCAATCTGTCGGTTCGCGATCGTCTCGTGGCCGATGCCTATCGGGAATATCTAGATGTTGTGCTGGACGAGCCTGCTGTCATTGGTGTAGTGACTTGGGGGCTGAGCGATCGCCATACGTGGCTCTCTGGCGATAAGCCCCGCGAAGACGGGTTACCTGTGCGTCCCCTGCCGCTAGACGAAAACCTAGAGCGCAAGCCTGCATGGTGGGCGATCGCCCAAGCCTTTGATAACGCTCCCCTTCGCTAGATCCTGCCCGCTACTAGCGAGGTATCTCGCAGCGAGGCACTTCATAGTTACTTCATAGCTACACTTCATAGCTATCGGTGACGAACATAGCTATCGGTGACGAATATACTCGTATACACCCAAGTAGGCCGCGCCTGGATCTTTCCACGAGTAATCGTAGGCCATGCCTTGCAGCACCAGTTTCTCAAACTCTTCGGGATAGTAGCGCCATAGCCCGATCGCCCGATCCATCGCCGACTCTAGCGCCTGAAAATCGGTATGTTGAAAGACATAGCCATTGCGCTTTTTGGGTGGATGGTTTTCGTCGTAGTCGTGGTCAAACACTGTGTTGACCAGTCCGCCTACGCCCCGCACAATGGGCACTGTGCCATACTTCAGTCCAATCATCTGCGTCAGCCCGCAGGGTTCAAAGTTGCTGGGCACCACGATCATGTCTGCCCCAGCATAGATCAGATGGGAGAGTTCTTCGTTAAAGCCAAGCTCTAGGTGAGCATCTGGGTTGCTGTAAAGAAAGTTCTTTTCGTGCCAGAACCAGTCGTTGATACCGCGCTCGGTGGCAGACCCCAGCAGCACGAATTGCGCCCCTCTCAGCAGTGCATGATAAATCGCATGGTGAACTAGATGCACGCCCTTTTGCTCATCTAGCCGACCGATATAGCAAATGAGGGGCTTTTCGGGATCATGGCGCAGACCCAGGCGATCGCGCAGTGCTTTTTTATTTTTAACCTTGTTCTCCAGCGTTTCGGCGGTATATTTCGCCGGAATGTATTTGTCAATTTCGGGGTTCCAAATGTCGTAATCTACCCCGTTGAGGATGCCACTGAACTTATAGCTGTGGGTGTGCAGCGTGTGCCCCAGGCCATAGCCCTCGCTGCCATAGTGGGCTTCCCAGGCATGGTGAGGCGAAACCGTGTTGACGTGATTGGCGTAGACGATGCCACCCTTCATAAAGTTGAGGACGAAAGGATTGAAGTTATCTTGCAGGCGATCGTACTGAAAGTAATAGGCCTCGTTGTTCAGTCCCGTCGCCCAGAGGATATCTACGCCGCCGATGCCTTGGTGCTTAAAGTTGTGGATAGTGAACAGCACGCGCTGATTGGCCATGCCGTGCCACTTGTAAATCTCGTACAGCAAAACTGGCACAAGCCCAGTCTGCCAATCGTGACAGTGAATCACGTCGGGGCGCTTGTTGGTGCGGAGCAGAAATTCCAGCGCTGCCTTGCTAAAGAAAGCAAAGCGCATGTTGTCATCTGATGCGCCGTAGTAAATACCCCGGTTGAAAAAATTATCCTGGGATTTGGGCTGAATGAAGAAGCAGAGACGACCATGCACCCAGCCGCAAAACACGTCGCACTTAATCGCTGCGCCATACCAGGGCACCGACAAATCTCGATAGGCCTCGTGCAGCCCCCAGATGTGGTCGTACCTCATGCAGTCATACATGGGCAGGATGATTTCGACCGTGTTGCCGCGAATCTCTAGCTCTCGGCTCAGCCCATAGACCACATCGCCCAGCCCCCCGGCTTTGATCACTGGTGCACACTCAGAGGCAACTTGCACAATATACATGGACGGCTCCTTGCTGAAGGGAAACTGGCTAATGGCTACGTTGGAAGCTGGGTTGGAAGGCCCTTAGACATGCTCTGAGAAACATTCTAAAAAGCACTTTAAAAGCACTTTCAGAAGAGACAAATCAAGAGAGTGCAGTTTAGCTGGCGCTTCACATGCAATGCTTCACAAAAGTATAAAACCATATTTTGGGGGACTCGTGGGTAGTCTGGAGCGATCGCCCTCAAGAGATCTTCTCAAAGCCAGACTCGACCGTCAGCCTGACTTCTCTTTTTGAGCAGAGTCCCGCCAGAAACCCTTTGATCGCTTTTGTGACCAAGACTTTTGTAATGCAGGGTGTAATGCAAGGCCGATGCGGTCAGACGCACGCTCGCCCATCAGGAATGAAGCGGAGGAGAAAAACTCCAGACGAGCAGCAGCAGCCCAAACAGATCGGCATTCATGTTGGGTAAAGCGCGACGGGACGAGCGGGGACAGGCCGCCCGTTCCAAATCTTGCTCAGCGGCATGGGCTAGCTCAGTGGCCACACGGGCAGCATAGGGGCGAATAAACGACCAAATCAGCGGCGACAGCCAGCCCTTGAGCGTCACAGAGTAGGAGACTCGTGTGCCGCAGAGCGTAGACTCGACGCGATAGGTGACTCGCTCCTCTATCCCTGGCAGCGCCAGAATACGAACGCTCAGCAGCTCACGGGGCGACACCCGCTCGACAAAAATCCGAATCGGAATCGGCAAAAACAGGCGCGAAACTGCCTGATAAATCAGCCCTGGCTTGGGGATGAGTCCTTTGGGGACGTTGGTGCGGGCGATTAGCGGATGCCAGGAAACATCAGCCAGGTTAATGACTCGCTGCCAGAGGGCATCTACCGAAGCAGAGCTAATGGCCTGATAGGTTTCCACGAGGGGCTGCACCCATTCTTCCGCGCCACGGCGTGAATGCCGACCCCAAAAATCCAACATTTTTCGTCTCCTCGAACACCGAGTCGTTGGTCAAATCAAACTAATTTTCGGACTAAATCTTGACCTCATTTGGGGGCTTGCTTCGCGATCAGCCAGCCTCTTAAAGATCTAAGGATTCAATGAAACTCCGACTTTAACTGCCATTTTTAGTTTTATACCAGGGTTTACCCATAGCTTTATGTAGTCCTGATCCATTCTAAAGGTCTGCTTTTCGTTTCGTTTGTTAAGCCTGGTTTACAAAGAAGGTGAGAGAGAATTCTGGTAGGCTGCAACCAGCCAGAAACGGGACTCAAGGCAGCGCTATGAGGAAAAATGGGGCGTTGGCTAGGGCAGGAGATTGTCGCTGGCTGTAGCTGGCCAGTAACCCGTGAGCAGCCTACCCGTAGCCCACCAGCGCTAGAGTAAAAAGGTGATCAACTTTAGAAATTTTTAGAAATAGCAATGCAGCAGGCTAAGCGGAAAGGCACGCAGGGGGCAGGTCAGCGGAACCTTTGGTTAGAGATTCGACGGCTGGTTGTCGGATGGCTGGTCATCGGATGCTGGATGGGGGCGATCGCGCTGCTGCCGCAAGGGGCGATCGCCGGGCCCGTTGATCCCTATGTCGCAAGATTTCTATATGCCTCCGAGCCAGTGGAGTTGCCGCTCGATGCAGATACGACCCAGCCGTTTTCGGCGATTGACCTAACCGCAGGCAAGCGCCTGTTTGAAGAAAACTGCAAAAACTGCCACGTCGGTGGTTCGACCCTGCCCAACCCGACTGTGCCGCTGTCGCTATCAGCGCTAAAAGGCGCAACCCCGCCCCGCGATACCATCAACAGCCTGGTGGCATTTCTGCGATCCCCTACAACCTACGACGGCTCCGAAGAAGCGCTGGAGTGTCGTCGCGTTTCCGAGGACTGGATGAACCAGGCGCAGGTCGAAAAGCTATCGGCCTTCATTCTGCGATCGGCCCAGAAAGCACCTGGCTGGGGCACGGCTGATTTCTAAACGTTAGCCCAGGTTTTAACTAACCAAGCCGAATGCCTGACAGAAATGGGCAACTAGAGATGAGCTTGTCGATACACACCATCACTACTCATCAAACGAGTATGCATCAAACGAGCATGGAGGGATTCGAACCCCCGACCCTCAGAACCGGAATCTGATGCTCTATCCACTGAGCTACATGCCCTCGGCTTCCTAGCGAACTCTTAAAGCGAACTCTTAAGCAGACTCTTGGAGTAGTAAACTTTAGAGCGATCGCCAATCACCACTCAGAGAGTATAGCACTTTAAACCTGGAACTGGAGACATGCCCTACAAGCTGCTGTTTGTTTGCCTTGGCAACATCTGTCGATCGCCCTCTGCGGAAAACATTATGAACCTGCTGATCCGACAAAACGGGCTAGACGGGCAGATTATTTGCGACTCGGCGGGTACGGGCGCATGGCACGTCGGCAACCCGCCCGATCGCCGCATGAACGCCGCTGCTCAGGCGAAGTTGGGCATTACGCTAGAGGGAACCGCCCGCCAGTTTCATCCCGACGATTTTGAGGAGTTTGACCTGATCCTGGCAATGGACAAAGAGAATTACGAAAATATTCTGCGCCTCGACCGCAGCGGGCAATATCGCCACAAGGTGAAGCTAATGTGCGACTATTGCCAAACCTATGGCGATCGCGAAGTGCCCGACCCCTATTACGGCGGGACGGAGGGGTTTAACTATGTGATTGACCTGCTGATGGATGCCTGTAGTGGATTACTGGCAGAGTTGAAGGCGAGTGGGGCGATCGCCTGATAAGGGGGGTAGTTTGCGACTATCCCATCGCTCGCCTTCTGTAGTGTCGAATGCGACAAGCTAGACCCAGCGTGACTTGCTTCATCACTTCGTAGAGCAATGTGATGACAATAGTAAAAATCAGGATAATGAGAAGCGATCGCTCGGTTGTCAAGTTGTTTGCTAAAGTCGCCAGTATGCTCTGAGGACGAGTCAGCAGATCCCAAGTGTTGAACCGATCGAAGCGCCCCAGATAAATGCCTACCGCGCTAAGTCCATGCAGCAGCAGCGTTGTCCACACAACTGCCCAGCGATGTCCCCGCTGCCGCAGCCACCGCTCGACACTCAGCAGCGACAGCACGTAAGATTCAAACCCCATCAAAATAAACAGGAGATATTGAGGAATCAGCACCAGGGTTACAACCCAAAGGGGATGGTTGTTCTGGATGGCCCTTATGAGATGAATAATATCTGTCAGCACGTAGGGCGCATTGGGCAAAAAGCCGACAAATGCAGCCACTCCCAGCCCCCAAAGTAGAGAAACATGTCTAGAGGAGCGAAATAGCCACCCACTTAGTCCCAGAGGAATTAGCGCCAAGAATAAATTCCAGCCCATCCAGCGGGTGCTGCCTTGGAACACACTAGCACCGTGGGTCAAAAAGTCTATAAGGTTGATTTCCAAGGATTCCATGCGAGCGATCTGCCAGGACGAAACGCATACCTCTGTGATCCTGCTTGCCTCTGAGTGACACCTCTGAGTGACACCTCTGAGTGACACCTCTGAGTGACACCTCTGAGCGATATCACCGAGCAATACCACTAAGCAATACTACAATACTACAGTGGCAGTCCAGATAATTCCGCAGTCATCTGGGCCGGCCGGGTGAGGCGCTCCGCAGGGTGCTTATTCTGGCTGAAGCGGCAGCGTGACGGTGAATTGCACCTGTCCGTCAGCACAGTCTAGCTCCAGCGTCCCTTGCAGACACATCACCAGCTTTTTCACCAGCGCCAGCCCCAGCCCCGTGCCGCCATATTTCCAGGGGTCGTTGTTGGGAATGCGGTAGAACTTTTCAAAAATGCGATCGCGCTCAATGAGCGGGATTTCCGTGCCAGTATTAGTGACGCGAATCTGAAAGATTGGGGCACTAGGGTAAGCGAGTGTTTCGTTCTTCGTTCTTCGTTCTTCGTTCTTCCTGCTTCCCTCTTCCTGCTCCTCCTGCGCTTGCCCCCCGTCCTCCAGATTCTTTACCTCAATCCAGATTTCGCCCCCCGCAGGGGTGTACTTACAGGCATTGGTCAGCAATTCTGTAACCACACGCTCTAGTTTGGCCAGGTCGGTAATCAGGGGTGGGAGGTTGGCTGCGTCTAGGCGAATTTGCAGGGATTGCTGGTGATTGCGGGCGCGTTCCTCAAACGGGCGCAGCAGCGGAATCAGCCAGCCTGCTAGGTTAATGCTGCTGAGATGCAGCGCATCTGCGCCCGCGTCGAGCCGCGACAGGTCAAGCAGGTCGTTGATCAAGTTGATTTCGCGCTGCGACTCTTCCCGCAGAATTTTGAAGTAGCGGTTGACCCGGTTTGGCTCTAGCTCGGTGGTGCTGTCCAAAATGCCCGCCTGCCGGAGGATTAGCTCCAGCATTTGAATGGCCATTTTGATGTTGGACATGGGCGTTCGCAGCTCGTGGGAAACGGTGCTGAGGAAGTCGTCTTTGAGCTGGTTGAGCTTTTCTAGTTCTCGCACCTGAGCTTGGGCAGCTTGAAACAGCCGGGCCTGGCGGAGGGCGATCGCACACTGGTTGGCCACCTGCTGCGCCATCCGCAAGTCCTGTTCGCCAAAGGCATAGAAGGCGTGGTTGATCATCCACAAGTCGCCCAGCACGCCCTGGTCGTCCATAATGGGCGTTGCCAGCATGGACACGCGCCCGCGCACCGGGTTGGGCACAAGAGAACAGAATTGTAGACTCTGCCCGTTGAGCAATGGGCCGTAGATCTCTGGGAAGGCTGCTAGATCAGCGGTGCGTCCTTGGTAAGGCGAGACGGTGGTGGTGTATTCATAGCGGACGGTGGAAGTGCCCTCTTCCAGGTCATAGAGGGCGGCATTGCAGCAGCTAATCTCGGTGGCGATCGCCAATTCCTGCACTGCCGTTTGCAAAATCTGATCTTCGTCGAGGCTGTCGCGCACCTTGTCGGTAATGCGTTTGAGCGTCGCTTCAAAGTTCGACGCTAGCCGCAGTTCGGCCGTGCGGGCCTGAATCTGCCGCTCTAGATCAACATTTAGGCGCTGCACCTGCTGATAGAGTTCCGATTGGGCAATGGCCAGGTCTAACTGGCCCGCAAGTTGGGTAATCAGGTCAGTTTCCCACTTCTGCCAGGTGCGATCGCTCAAACACTGATGCACCACCAGCCAGCCCCACAGCGTATCCTGCTGCATCATCGGCACGACCAGCATGGCGCGAACGCCCAGCCGTCGCAAAACGCTGCGAGAATGCTCTGAAAGCGATTCCGCCTCCAGGTTATCCAGGCTGTAGACCCAGCCCGCGCTGCTAGTCGGGCGATCGGCAATCGGGAAGATGCTCTCTGGCGGTGGATGCCCGGCAATCGGTGGACACCCTTCGGCGATCGCATCTACGATGATGCTGCCGGTGCCATTTTCAAACAACCGGTAGATCAGCACTCGATCTGCCTGAAAGATTTGCAAAACTTGATCTACCGCTGTATTCAGGATGTCTTTCAAATCCAAAGACTGGCTCAGCATCCGGGCAAAGTGGGTGGCTTGTTTGGAAACCAGCGCCATCTGCTGCTCGACCAGGGACGTTGGCTGGGCGGTAGAGTCTGTTTGCTTTTGGTGGGTAATATCAGTCAAAAGGCCCAACCGCTGCCAGGGCAGTCCATCGGGCGTGCGAGACAACAGGCGATCGCGCGATCGCAGCCAGCGCCACTCGCCGTTGCTCTGCCGCAGGCGAAATTCCACCTCATGCTCATCGCTCGACTCGCCCAACATCTGAGCCAGATACGTCTGCACCCGTGGCCAGTCCCCTGAATGAACCCGTGCAGAGAGGGCGGCGATACTAGGCGACTGTAGTCCCTCCAGGCAATCCCCCAGCACTGCCGCCATCTGATCGTCGTTGATCAGTCTGAGGCGGTGCGCCACCCGGTCATAGACATAAACCAGGTCAGAAATCAGCGTGAGCAGCGGCTGAATGAGCGGCGGCAGCGCATCTGAGAAATCCGCCAGGCTGCTAGCTTTCAGGCTGCTAGCTTCCAGGCTGCTAATTTCCAGGCTGTCAAACTTGAGCAGGAGTTGAGCGATCGCGGACGATGAGGCAGCGGAACCATCGATCGGTGGCACAGGAGAAGAGTGCGATCGCGCATGACTGTTGCTCAAGTGGGAACCGCCTGACAAAGATTCGGGCCCGGTGCTGTGTCTATTCTCGCAGTTCCGTTCAGAATTCTCCGCCGACTGACGAGAAGATGCCGGAGCAGGGCGCTCGAAAAGGGGCGCATTGTCCGACTGCGGTTCCTCCGAGTTAGATTGGGGCGGGGTCTTTTTCGACCGAGATTTTAGGCTCATGGGCGGGCTTCCTGACAAGCAATGTGGCTTGCCGCTGATCAAGACACCGAATTTGCCTAATCCATCGAACCAAAACGAACACAAGGGCATGAGGGGTTCAACAGTCTCCCACGACACATCCCCAATCTGCCCTACGGCAGGCGTTGTCTCTGCGCTCAGTCATTCTTGCAGCTAATCTCTCAATTAACTTTTGTGATAGGCACCTAGGCTGTGAACCCCTGAGGCAAGATGGGCGATCGCCCTTTTAGGTTTTGCTTCGGAAAGTTAGGTTACTTCACGGCTCCAAACGGATGGCTTTGCACCTGATTCAACTCGTGTACAAACTCAAGCGAGTGTTTTTAAGATGCCCACAATCTGGGACGGTCTCACGGTTGGTTCAAAATTCTTGAACTGCTTAAATTCCCTAAGTTGCGAATCTGTAGCGCACCCGATGCCCCAAAAAATCACCAGGATAAACCCCAGAAAAAAACAGAAGGTGCATAGACTTAGGCCTGGCTAAAATTCAAACCCGGCTAAACTCTCCTCCAGACTAAAAATCAAACCTTGGGCACTTTTGCGGTCGTAAATTCGTCTGGCAGAACCAAGCTCTAATAGTCCGGTTCTGCGAGTCAAGTTTTCTCAATTTTTTTTCTCAAATCTTCATGTATCAATTTTCAGACTCAGCGTTGGCCCAAATGTTGATCCAAACTCAGCAGGCCGCGACTTCCGCAATAATTGGTCACCTCATTTTTCACGTTTCCACCTATGCTCCTTAAACCGAGAAGATTTTGCAAAATCTGCGAATTTTCTCTCAAATAAGCCCTTTCCGAAATCGTAGTACCATAAGCTGTATTGCTTATGAGTAAACCGTTGTAGAGCTTGGCGATCGCCCCTCACGTCTCGCCCCCCTCGTCTATTAATCGATATCATCCCCGGCATCATTCACCCCCCGATTACCTGCTCCAAATCACCTGTAAGAAATCCTGTAAAACAAAGGTCACACCGCTATGGAATCCCTCGCCTATCTCCACACTGCCCTCCTCTACGAAAGCACCGAGCCAGCGCCCGAATTGCGCGACCTGAGCGAGCTATTGCCCTCGCCCACCAGCGCAGCGTGGCTCTCGGCGCAGGTCTTGGCAGCGGCTCTGGTCGTCAGCACGGCGGGGTCTGCGATGGCCGCCACGGGCACTGTGCAGACCAATGGCAACCCGCTGAACGTCCGCAGCACACCGGGCGGCCCTGTGGTCAGCAGCTTGCCCAACGGCGCACGGGTTGAGCTAACGGGTCGCCGCAGCGGCAACTATCTGGAGTTGGCCAACGGCACCTGGGTTTCCGCTGACTGGGTTGCGGTGGGCAATACCAGCCCGACCCAGCCCCCCAGCGGTACCGACCGAGCAGTGGGCTTTGTGAATACTTCGGGAGAGCCGCTGAATGTCCGCAGTGCGCCTGGCGGAGCAATTGTAGGCACGCTGCCCAACGGCACGCGAGTCGAACTGACGGGTCGTTCCAGCAACGGCTTTTTGGAACGCACCAATAGCACCTGGGTCGATGGCCGCTACATTACCTACAGCCAGCCGCCCGTCACGACTCCTCCACCCAGCCCCAACCCGAATCCTGGCGTGGGCGCGGGCAGCAGCACTGCCTTTGTGCGAACCAACGGTAGCCCGCTGAATGTGCGAAATGCCCCCGGCGGTGCAGTCATCGGGTCGATTGCCAATGGTAGCCGGGTGGAACTGACGGGCCGCCGCAGCGGCGAATGGGTCGAGCGCACCAACGGCACCTGGATTTCGAGCAATTGGATTACGACCAACCCGGGGACTACGCCCCAACCCCCCACGCCGCAGCCGCCGATTGGGGGTGACCGGAGCACCAAGTTTGTCGCAACCAACGGCAGCCCGCTAAATGTCCGCAATGCGCCCGGTGGCACTATTATTGGGGCGATCGCCAACGGCAGTCGGGTCGAACTGACGGGTCGCCGCAGCGGCGAATGGGTCGAGCGCACCAATGGCACCTGGGTATCCGATAACTGGCTGGTCAACGACCCCTCTGGGAATGTGGGCGGCGATATTTCCTTTGGGCGAGTCCGCACCAACGGCAGCCCGCTGAATGTCCGCAGTAGCCCTGGCGGGCCGGTCGTAGGCACGATTCCTAATGGCAGTCGGGTGGCGCTGACGGGGCGACGCAGCGGTAGCTGGGTGCAGCTAGAGCGGTTTGGCGAGTGGGTGTCGGGCGATTGGATTGTGATGGAATAGCCTCGATTAATTTTGGATTTTAGATTGGCGATTTTAGATTGCCAGTCTAAAACCAGTCGCAAAAATCCAGTTGCAAAATTAGTGCTAGGCGGCGCAGATCCACTCGACGGCGGCGGCCAGATTTTCGGCCACGTAGTCGGGCTGGGTCTGGTGCTGGTAGGCTCCCGATAGGACGCGATCGCCATAGCCCGTTTGCACCAGGATGCCTTTGCACCCAGCGTTGTGCGCCAGATCTACGTCCGTCGCCTTGTCGCCCACCATAAAGCTGCGGCGAATGTCCAGATTATGCTCCCAGGCGGCGGCGACGAGCATTCCCGTGTTGGGCTTGCGCCAAGTCGTCCAGCGGGCAAATTCTGCCACCGTGCCGCCTTCGGGCGGGCTGAGGTCAGGGCAATAGTAAATCGCGTCGAGCCATGCGCCCGCTTCTTCATGCAGCAGGCGGCAGAGGCGCTGGTGCAAGTTATCAACGTGCGATCGCGGATAGTAGCCCCGCGCCGGGCCCGACTGGTTGGACACTAGACAGCAGAACAGACCGCGATCGTTCAGCCGCCGCACCGCCTGCGCCACGCCAGGAATCAAGTTCAGGTTTTCCAGTTCGTAAATGTAGCCTGCTTCGATATTCAGCACGCCGTCGCGGTCGAGAAACACGGCCGGGCGACTGTTTTGCAGATCGGGCTGGGGGTTCTGCTGCGAATTCTGCTGTGGGTTTTGCTGTGAATTCTGATTCAAGTTCATGGCGCTTGCTCCCCGTTGCTAAAGTCCCCATGCTACAGGCCCCAAAACCGAATGCGATCGCCCAGCCAGCCCGTTTCCCTGAGCCGCAGGACGGTCTGATTTACCCGCTGCCGCAGGCTTTGATAGCGATGTCCCCTCGGCATGGCGATCGCCAGCGGCTCGCCCGACAGCCGCTCTGGTAAGACCTGGTAATTGGGGTTGCCCTGGGCCCAGCCGATGAGAACGCTGGCATCAGCGGCAAAGGCGGCGACCTGACCAGATTCCATCAGCGTCAGCGCGTCCTGGTAAGATCTCACGCCGACGAGCTGCGCCTGGGGCAAGCGCGATCGCACGACGGCGATGGTGCTGGAATTGGCAAGAACGGCGATCGCCCGACGGCGCAGGTGAGCGGTGCGCTGAATCGTGCTGTCGCGGGTAATCATCGCCGTTCCGTCCAAGTAGTAGGTTTCGCTAAAATCCACCAGCCGCGCCCGCGAAGCCGTCAGCGTCATGCGGGCGATGACGACATCCACCTCATCCGCCAGCAGCGCCGCTAGCCGCTCTTGATTGCTCACGGGGCGCAGTTCCACCGCGTCTGGGCGACCCAGCAGCTCGACAGCAAGCTGCCGCGCCAGGTCGATTTCCAGCCCTTGCAGCGTACCCGACGAGTCCTGAAAGCCCAGCGGCGGCAGGTTGTCTTTCACCGCCACAATCAGGTAGCCGCGCCGCCGAATCGTGTCTAGGTCTGCCGCATGAACGGACGGGGGCACAGCACCCTGCACCCCCGCCCAGATTCCTAAGATCAAACTCGCAACTCGCAGCCTGATCAAGCGCCTACCTAGCCCTTTGCCTTGCTTGCCACTTCGATCACTTTGCCAAAGCCTGTGGGATCGAGAATCGCCATCTGCGCCAGCATCTTGCGGTTGATCTCGATGTTGGCTTTGTGCAGGCTGCCGATGAGCTGGCTATAGCTCATGCCGTGCTGACGGGCGGCGGCGTTGATGCGGGTGATCCAGAGGCGGCGAAAATCGCGCTTCCGCTTGCGGCGATCGCGATAGGCGTTCCGCAGCGCCTTCATCACCTGCTGGTTTGCAGTGCGAAACAGGGTGGAGTGCGACCCCCGGAAGCCCTTGGCGAGCTTCAAAATCTTTTTCCGACGCTTGCGCGCCACGTTTCCGCGTTTTACACGAGTCATAAGTTCAGTCCCTACACTTGGTTAAAAGTTGAGTCGGTCATCGGGCAGTCGCAGGCGGTAGGTAATGCCAGGCCATGCGCCCAACCCTTTGAAAAGCAGCAGATGCCGAAAAGCAGAAGAGGCACTTTTATAAAGCTTATAAAGCGCATAGAAATGCATAAAGCGCATAGAAATGCGCTCTACCTGCAAGGTTGCCCCTACAGGTAAGGCATCATCAGTTCTACGTTTTCTGCGTCGCGCTCATGCACGTCGGCCTTTTGTCCGAGGCGGCGTTTGCGGGCGGCAGTCTTGTGCTGCAACAGGTGGTTGCGATAGGCCTTGCGGCGGCGAATCTTGCCGCTGCCAGTGCGCTCAAAGCGCTTAGCAGCAGCTTTCCGAGTTTTTAGCTTGGGCATGGTCGTCCTGCCATAAATTTCACACAGTCTACAATTCTACACGGCAAGGCAGCTTGGCGGCAATCTGGTTAGGAATGCCTTAATTAAGGCTACTACACCAATACAAAGTTGCTTCCCATACACCTCCAAATACACCTATACACTGCTTGCAACACCACGAAGTCTTGTCCACCAAAACTGAAATTCGGCAATACGCTACGCTATTTATTAGGTGAGTTAAGCAATTCGTAAAGCTTGTGCTGCTTCCGCCTCAAAACTTCGTAGCGACTGTGTGACCTATGAGCCAGACCGTTACCCCGCCTCAACCTAACCTGGAAAGCTTGCGTCCAAATGGAGGCACAGCGGCGATCGCCCCTGCCTCTTCCCCGCTCGGCGACTTTCTGCAAGAAACGACCGCGTTGACCAAGCGCCTGTTTATCCAGCTCCAGCGCCGCCCGACGACCCTAATTGCTGGATTGATTCAGCCCGTTATGTGGCTGGTGCTGTTTGGGGCGCTGTTTCAAAACGTACCGCCGGGCCTGTTTGGCGGCAGCGAAAACTATGGGCAGTTTCTCGGCGCGGGCGTGATGGTGTTCACTGCCTTTGGCGGGGCGCTAAATGCGGGCTTGCCCGTCATGTTTGACCGAGAGTTTGGCTTTCTCAATCGACTGCTGGTGGCTCCGCTGGTGTCGCGGTTTTCCATCGTCGCCGCCTCGGCCATCTTCATCACCACGCTGAGCGTGTTGCAAACAGCGGTAATTGTCGCTATGAGCGCGTTTCTGGGTGCAGGATTTCCCGGTCTGGGCGGGCTGGCGCTGGTGGCGGCGATTATCTTGCTGCTGGTGGTGGCGGTGACGGCAATTAGCCTGGGGCTGGCCTTTGCGCTGCCGGGGCACATTGAGCTGATCGCGGTGATTTTTGTGACCAACTTGCCCTTACTGTTTGCCAGCACAGCCCTCGCGCCGCTGAGCTTTATGCCGCGCTGGTTGCAGTGGGTCGCGTCGCTAAACCCTCTGAGCTACGCCATCGAGCCGATCCGCTATGTGTATAACCATGCGGACTGGTCGCTGGGCAGCGTGGTCATGAATGCGCCCTTTGGCGACGTGACGATGGGCGGGGCACTGCTGGTGCTGGCGGGGTTTGGCGCGGTGGCGCTGGTGGGCGTGCGATCGCTCCTCAGCCGCAGCTTTGCCTGAGCAAGAGGCGGGTGGCGATGCTGCTAGTGCTGGTCAGGTTTGTTATGATGCCAGGGAGCATTTTCGCCAAGTGTTGCGTCTGAAGTACTCAGTTCTTGAAGTTTTGGTTCTAGAGACTTATCAGAAACCATCGAAGACCTATCACCCGCAGGTGTGAAATCTGGAGTAGCAAGTCATGAATTCATTCGTCACCCGCTTAGTTCGGCAAATCGCTCTGGGAACCACTAGCGCAGTCATTATGGTAGCTCTGGGGACAATTTCTGCGTCTGCCCAGTCTACTGCTAGCGATCTCGTTACGCCGTCGCAGAACGAAAGTCGGGATCTGTTTTCAGACCGCAACGACAACCCGATGAGCGGCATTCACGACTTGATTCATCAGCTCAACTACGGCTCGATTCGCTCTCCAGAAGAGTTTCGTCGCCAACAGCAGCAAAATATCAACTCCGCGGCTGAGCAATTTCGGGCACGCCAGCGAGCCATCTTAGAACAGCAGCAGCAACAAGCCCAGCCAGACGCTCTGCCCCCCGCCCCCGCAGCTAGCGAAACGCCAGTTCCTTGAGTTGCGGCTTGTGCCCTGCTGAGAATCCCATTCGCTAGTTTCCCAACTCCAGTCACAGAAGCTTTAAAGCAGGTCAATCGTGTGTGAAAGTTCTGTAGGGGCGAGTCCGGCAGGCTTTTAGGCGAAGAAAAAACTGAGAATATGAAACTATCCTGATGCACGGACGCAGCTTTGATACAGCCGTGTGTGGGTGATTTACGTATTCTCTGGCGTTTCAACCTCGCCGTTTATCGCCCTCTATCGAATCCTGCTATGGCTCGCGCGGACGTGCTGGCCCGGGGAGTGAACCTGGCCAACTGGTTTTGGTATCCCGATCGGTCGAACCCCAATCCCTATGGCAAGCGCGACTTTGCCCTAATGAAGCGAATGGGGATCACCTATGTGCGGATTCCCATCGACTTTTCGGTGCTGTATAGCGACACCACGCCCGATCGCCTCAATCGTCAAGCGCTGACCCGGCTGAATCGGGCGATCGCCCAGGCACAGTCGCAAAAGCTGGGCGTAGTCGTCGATTTGCACAGCACGCCGCTGATCGACGGCAGCCAGAACAACTATTCCGCTAGTTTAGAAAATCCGCAGTTTCGGCGGATGTTTACGGCATTTTGGCGATCGCTTGCTGCCCACTTGCACAAAACGACGAATCCTGACTTGACGTTCATCCAGCCGATGAACGAACCCGTCTTTCGCAGCGACCCCAAAGCCTGGGAGCCAATTCAGCAAGCCCTTTTTCGCAGTATCCGTGAGGTTGCGCCCCGACACACGCTGATTGCCGTCAGCGCCTTCTGGCAAAATATCTCGACGCTGGTGCAGTTGCAGCCGCTGCCCGACCCAAACGTCATTTACGACTTCCACTTCTATGAGCCATTTATTTTCACCCACCAGGGCGCATCCTGGATTGGCGATACTTTTGAGAGCAGACTGCGGAATGTGCCCTATCCTGCCAATCCGAATAGTGTGCAATCTCTGGCACAGCAGGTCGGCGACCCAGTAGCGCGGGCGGCGATTTTGGACTACGGGCAGCAGCAGTGGGATATTAACAAGCTGCGATCGCGCATCGGCGAAGCGGCGCAGTGGGCCCGGCAAAACGGCGTGACGCTCATCTGCACAGAGTTTGGCGTGCTTGCGGCAAATTCCTCGGCGCTAGACCGCACGCGCTGGCTGCGAGACACGCGCACCGTGCTGGAGGAATTTGGCATTGGCTGGGCCTCGTGGGGCTATGTAGACAGCAATTTTGGCTTTGCCGAGTGGCAGGGCAATCAGCCGATTCTCGATCGAGAAATTGTCAAAGCGCTGGGTCTGCGACTGCCCCCGCGTCTGGCAAAAACGGACGTGCTGCTGGGCACGCTGCTGGGCAATGTGCTGGTGGGCGATTTTCGCAGCAACCGGCTGGACGGGCGCGGCGGCAACGATATTTTGAACGGGGTGGGCGACAGCAGCGGGCGCAACAGCGTGGATGTGCTGATTGGGGGAACTGGGCGCGATCGCTTTTTATTGGGCGATGCCACGATGGCGTTTTATGACGACGGCAAGCCCGACCAGCCGGGACTGAGAGACTACGCGCTGATCAAAGACTTCAGACCTGGTGAAGACATGATTCAGCTCCACGGCAACCGTAGCCAGTATCTGCTGGGCGCATCGCCCATCCGCCGGATTCGGGGCACGGGCATCTTTTTGGACACCGACAGAAACGGCGTGCTGAATCGCCAGGACGAGTTAATTGGTATTGTGGAGGGAACGCAACGGCTCAATCTGGGAGCCAGCTATTTCAGCTATATCGGAACAGGATGACGGCAGTTCCCCACGTTTCGCAAATTTTCATCTATCCAATCAAGTCACTGGATGGCGTGGGCATTCAGTCTGTTGATGTGCTGAGTAGCGGTGCGCTGAAAGGCGATCGCCAGTTTGCCCTGTTCGACCAAGCGGGGCAGTTTGTGAACGGCAAACGGTACGCAAAAATACACGCTCTCCGGGCTGAGTTTGACCTCGCGGCGAACACTGTTTCATTCCGCATTTCGGATGCCGCATCGAACAGAAAGATCACGCCCAGCACCTTCCCGCTTGAACCGGAGCAGGAAAATCTAGAGGCATGGCTGAGTGAATACTTTGGCTTTCCGGTTTACCTCCGCCAAAACCTGGAGATGGGCTTTCCAGACGATACGCAGTCGCCGGGCCCAACGATTGTGAGTCTGTCCACGCTGGAGGCGATCGCCACTTGGTATCCCCACTTGACTGTAGACGAGGTTCGCGCCCGCTTCCGCACCAATATTGAAATTGCCAGTGTGCCCCCCTTCTGGGAAGATCGACTCTTTGCTCAGGCTGATCAGGCTGTCGAGTTTCAAATTGGCAGCGTCCGGCTGCTGGGGGTGAACCCGTGCCAGCGCTGCGTCGTGCCCACACGCAATTCCAAAACAGGCGTTGCCGATCCGGGCTTTCAAAAAACCTTTGTGGCAAAGCGGCAAGAAACGCTGCCAGATTGGGCCGAGCGATCGCGCTTCAATCATTTCTATCGGCTGACTGTCAACACCCGACTTGCGGAGCCAGCCGTTGGGGGCGCTCTCTCCACCGGAGATCCGGTTTTGCTGGAGTGAAGCTCTGCCTGAATCGCCGCCTCCAACCCTCTCTGGTTCTAGTGGCTCCCCGCCAAAGTTCTACTCCAAGACAGAGATAGATGCCAGAGCATTGAGGGCATCTTAATAGTTAAGAAATACTTAAATTCTAAAAATATTTCGTCTGACAATACTTCGTCTGAAAATATTGCGCTTGTTTTGGGCCTGTCTAGCACTGGGTCTCAGTGAGACTAAGCCACCATTGCTGGGCCAAAATTCTCGCCTCGCCTACCTCTTCACCGTACATGAAATCCTACTTCCAGGCTAAACTCTCCCCGCTACGGACTCCCAGTGCTTCTCCGCTCGCGCCAAAGGTTTCGTCCACTCGTCCAACCCGCTGCCGCCAGGGAATTCCCCTGAAACTCATGCTGGTGTTGCCCTTTGCGCTACAAACCTGCGGCGCGGGCCTGCTCATCGGCTACATTGCCTTCAGAAACGAACGGCAGGCGGTCAGCAACCTGGTGGCCCAGGTGGCCGATCAGGTCAGTCAGCGTGTCGATACTCAGCTCAGCGATTATCTGTCTACCCCCATGCGGCTGGTGCAGATTAATGCGGGGGCGATCGCCAACGGTGAGATCCGGCTAGACGATCCTGCCGCCAGTGGACGCTACTTTTGGCGGCAGGCGAGGGCCTTCCCAACCATTGCCTACACTGGCTTTGCCCGTCCCGATGGCAGCGAACTTGGGGCGCGGCGCTTGGCGCAGGGATTGGGTCTGCTGCTCTACGAAAACCGTCCCCCGGAACCTGCGGCTCATTACACCGTTGATCTTCAGGGCAACCGCGCCACGCGGCTGCAACAGGAGCAATACAACCCGCCAGAAGCCTCCTGGTATCCAGAGGCGATCGCCGCCGGAAAGCCTATCTGGAGCGAAATCGAAGCTGTAGAAAATCTAGCCCTCCAGCTTACCCCAACGGGCCAAACTCTCAAGCCCCAGGGCAGTGCCCAACCTGGCGAGACGGGCTATTACCTGGCGGCAGGTGTGGCAGCACCTGTCTATGATGCCAACCGTAATTTGCTGGGAGTGGCCCACATCAAGCTGAAACTGACCGGAATTAGCGACTTCCTCAAAAATATCCAGGCCAGTCCATCAGGTCAAATCTTCTTGATGGAGCGAAACGGCCTGCTGGTTGGCAGTTCTAGCCAGTCTCCCATCCTGTCAAATGGCGACCAGGTTTTACAGCGTTTTAATAGCTTAAACAGTCCCGATCCCTTAATTCGGGCCGTGAGCCAAGCTATTCAGTCGCAATTTGGCAATCTGCATACCATCCAGTCAGCGACCCAAATTGAAGTTGCTTACAAACAGCAGCGGCAGTTTGTCTATATCAAACCCTGGCGCGATTCCTATGGACTCGATTGGCTGATGGTGATTGTGCTGCCAAAATCGGACTTTATGGCAGAAATCAATGCCGAAACCCGACGCAACATCCTCCTGTGTGCCGTTGTGCTGGTCATTTCCCTGGCGACGGGGCTATCGACTGCCCACTGGATTGCTCGCCCCATTGAGCGCCTCAATCAGGCCAGCCAGCGCATGGCCAAGGGGGATCTTTCCCACCAGGTCGAAGCCACTAGCCAGATTCAGGAGTTCACTGCGCTGGGCCAGTCGTTCAACCATATGACCACCCAAATTGCCTCGCTGTTTGCCAACCTAGAACATGCCAATGCAGAACTAGAGCGTATTAATTCTGATCTGGAAAATCGGGTAGAGGAGCGCACCGCAGCGCTTCAGCAAACACTGGCCGAACTGGAGCAAACCCAGGCACAGGTGGTGCAAAGCGAAAAGATGTCTAGCCTGGGGCAACTGGTGGCTGGCGTAGCGCATGAGATCAATAATCCAGTGAATTTTATCCACGGCAACCTGTCGCCGCTCAAAGAATCGGTTAGCGATCTGCTGGATCTGATTCAGCTTTACCAACGGCATTATCCAGCGCCACCCCGCGAAATTCAAGAAACCTCCGACGCAATCGACCTGGAATTTTTGCAGCAGGATTTGCCCAACCTGCTGTCCTCTTTGCGGGTTGGCACGGATCGGATTCGGCAGATTGTCCTGTCTTTGCGGAATTTTGCCCGCATGGATGAGGCTGAGTTCAAAGCGGTGGATCTCCACGAGGGTATTGACAGCACGCTGTTGATTTTGGAGCATCGCCTCAAGGCGAAGGGAACTCGACCCGCCATCCAGGTGATCAAGCAGTATGCAGACCTGCCAGAGGTGGAGTGTTATCCAGGTTCCTTGAATCAGGTCTTGATGAATATTCTGGCGAACGCCATTGATGCCCTGGAAGCGAGGGACGCAGAGCGGACGAAGGAAGCAATTCAGCAAGACCCCAGCAAGATTGAAATTTCTACGGCGCTGGTCGATGCTGAGTGGATTGAAATTGCGATCGCCGATAATGGGGGCGGCATTCCTCAGGAGGTTCAGCGTCAAATCTTTGACCCATTTTTCACGACCAAGCCCGTGGGCAAAGGAACCGGGATGGGCCTGTCGATTAGTTATCAGATCATTGTCGAAAAGCACGGGGGCACGCTGGAGTGTTTCTCGACTCCGGGGGAAGGCTCGCGCTTCGTGATTCGCATTCCCCGTTCTCAGCAAAGCCCTGAACCGAACGGATCGGCAGGGATGCTGCAAACCAAGCCAGTGGCGGGATAAGGAAGAATGGCGGCTGCCCAATAATTCTTGCGTCTATAATTCTTGCGTCTATATGAATTCCTGCGTCTATGTGCCAGATGCCAGACTACCTGCCCGACGACAACAGGGGGTAGAAATGCCCGACGGGCCCCTGCCCGTGCCCGATGCGGAGGGAGTGCTGGAGCGCATGGGTGACGTAATTCTTTGCGTGCTGCACGGCAGCAAACAGGTCATGACCGAGGGCCAGATTTGCGGCGATCGCCGCCGATAGGGTGCAGCCTGTGCCGTGGGTGTCAGCGGTGTTGACCGTCTGGGTTTGCAGCACCGCCAACTGCGTTCCGTCAGTAAACACATCCACGCCTCGCAGGTCGCCCGTCATGCCGCCGCCCTTGACCAGCACTGCACCGGGCTGGTGCGTCTGCAAGATGCGCTCGGCGGCCTGCTTCATATCCTCCAGCGTATGAATTTCCAGCTCAGCCAGAATTTGCGCTTCGTAGCGGTTGGGCGTGATCAGGCGGGCTTTGGGCAAGAGGTCGGTGCAGAGGAGGGCGATCGCCTCGTCGGCAATCAACTGCGCCCCGGTGCGAGACACCATTACCGGATCAACTACGAGATTCGGCAATGGCAATTCCTCGGCTTGCTGCGCCACGGCGGCAATAATCTCGCGGTTTAGCAACATCCCCGTCTTCACCGCCTGCACGCCAATATCCCCCACCACTGCGGCAATTTGGGCAATCACAGCCTCCGGGGGCAGCGCGTCTACCCGCGTCACGCCCTGCGTATTCTGGGCTGTGATGCAGGTCAGAGCGCTGGTGCCGTGGACTTTGTGGAACGCGAAGGTTCGCAGATCAGCCTGAATGCCTGCGCCACCCCCGCTATCGGAGCCAGCAATCGTCAGGGCAATGGGGATGGAGAGATCGGGAACTGTAGACATTCGAGACGTGAGTCGAAGACGATCGGGAGGAACTTTAGAAGCAATAGGAGCAAATTGCTGGGGCAACCTCTGTTACCTCACTGCCCCGCGACTTTCTCGCCTCATCCCATCATCTCATTCTCTCCCGCACCCTGCGATAGATTCAGTATCGAACCAACACCCGCGCTGCTGCCTGGTTTACGCAGCAGATTGCAAATTGATCGACCCAACTGCCTGCTCAAGATTCCTCCTAAAAAGATCCCTCATAAAATGGGAGAAATCGAGTTTTAATCCCTATGCCTGCGGACTTTCCTGATCCTTCTGCTCACCGCGCCTCAGACCGTTCCCCCTCAGACAGTTCTCCCTTAGACAGTTCCCTAGAAAGTGCCATCCCGCTCCACGCTGATCCCGATGTCATCTGGGTGGTCACAGAAGCGCCTGCCTCTCCCAATATCCAAACCGACGGGCAGCGCGGCGGCTGGGGCAACAATCCCTTTGGCGAACCTGGCTTTGCAGGACGCACCCAGCGCACGCCCGTTTCCACAGACGCGTTGGAGCAAAATATGTCGAGCTTCTTGTCGCGCATGGGGCGGGTGCTGAGTCGGGCCCGCCAGAGCGCAACGGAGGTGGCAGGCATGGAGCTAGAGGAAATTGTGCTGTCGGTGGAGGTGAGCGGCGAGGGTCAGGTGAATCTGCTGGGCACGGGTGGGCGACTGGGCACAAGCGGCGGTATCACGCTGACCTTTCGAGCAAAGCCCTCTGCCTGAGATTTGCCGGACTTGGCTGAACGGGTCGGGTTTGGATCGGGCGGACGAAGGGCGATCGCCCCAATCATCCCGCTAAATTGCACGCCAATCAAAACTGCGTCCAAAAATTTCTGGAATCTCTAAGATTCGCTATGTTATCTACAAGGGGCCTTGCGACAAGTTTGAATCCCGGAAGCAGCCATCAGAGATCAAAAAGTAGGTCTATTTGGGGCTATTTGAGGCTGATTTGCGGCTTCATCGGCGGGCGTATCCTGAGTTTCGATTTTTGCTTTTGACTCAATTCGCCTTGTTTTTTCTCTAGTCTTTCAAGGTTCTCCGGAGTTCGCCTTTCTCCCGCTCATCCTCTTTATAACTGCGTTGCTCTGTCAGGAACGTCAACGTGACTCAATCGCCGCCGCCGCCCACACCACCCAAAACTCTGCTCACAACGATTACGCGGGCAGTGCAGCAAGCCAGGGTGAACTTTTCTCGGCTGAAACTGAAGCCCAATGCGCGAGTGCCCGAACTGTGGGTGCAAGACCCAGAGAGCGGCAGCCCCCATCCTGAGACCTATCCTCTGCTGGGCGATCGCTACCTGTTGGGGCGCAGTTCTCGCTCCTGCGACATCGTGGTGCGAAACCCGGTCGTCAGCCAGCTGCACCTGTCCCTGACCCGCGACAGCCGCCGGGGCAAATATGCCTTCGTGCTAAAGGATGAAAACTCCACCAACGGCATCTATCGCGGCAAGCGACGGCTGACGAAGATTCCCCTGCGGCATGGCGATGTGTTCACGCTGGGGCCGCCCGATCTGGCCTCTGCGGTGCGGATTCAGTATGTCGATCCGCCGCCTGTCTACGTCAAAGCAGCCCGCTACGGCATGTATGGCTTTACGGGGCTGACGGCGCTGACGGCGCTGTGGATTGGGCTGGAGTGGCAGAAGTTTTCGGTGCGTCCATTGCCTGCCTCGGTGCAGGGGCCAGTCATGGTGATGGCTCGCGATGGCGTAACGCCGCTCACGCCGACTCGCGCCCGCGCCCACACCACGGGCGATCGCCTCTCTGACTTTTCGCGCTACCTGCCCGACGCGCTTATTGCTTCCGAAGATAGCCGCTATTACTGGCATCTGGGCATCGACCCAATTGGCATCCTGCGGGCCTTGGTCACCAACATCCTCGGCGGCGGCATCCGCGAAGGCGGCAGCACCCTCACCCAGCAGCTTGCCCGCAATATCTTTCGGGATTACGTCGGCACGTCCGATTCCGCCGGACGCAAGCTGCGGGAAGCCGTCGTCGCCCTCAAGCTGGAGACATTCTACAGCAAAGACTTTTTGATGCTGGAATATCTCAACCGGGTCTATCTGGGCAATGGCACCTACGGCTTTGAAGATGCTGCTCAATACTACTTCGGCAAACCTGCTAAAGAACTGACGCTTTCGGAAGCAGCAACGCTAGTGGGGATCTTGCCCGCGCCCAACAGCTTTAACCCAGTGCAGGATTATGAAACAGCGGTGCAATTGCGCGATCGCGTCATCAACCGCATGGCCGCCCAGGGCAAAATCAGCCTGGAAGAGGCAGAACGGGCCCGGCGATCGCGCATCGAAATCAACCCCGAAACCCTGGAAGAACTCCGCAGCAGCATCGCCCCCTACTTTACCAGCTATGTCTTCAGCGAGCTAGAGGAACTCCTCGGCAGCCAGTTGGCCCAGGAGGGCAACTTTGTGGTCGAAAGCAGCCTCGATCCGGGCTATCAGCGCGAAGCCGAACGGCTCCTCCGCAGCACGGTTGAATCCGTTGGCGCAGGCTCCGGCTTTTCCCAGGGCGCACTGGTCACGCTGGATGGCCGCACGGGCGAAGTGCTGGCGCTGGTGGGCGGCGTAGACTTTCAAGAGAGCCAGTTCAACCGAGCCACTCAAGCCCTGCGACAGCCAGGGTCTACCTTCAAAGCCTTCGCCTATACCGCCGCCCTAGAGCAAGGCATTTCGCCCTACACCGCCTTTTCTTGCGAACCCATGACCTGGCAGGGGCAATCCTTTCGCGGCTGCGAACGCACCAGCAGCGGCAGTGCGGATATGTATACGGGCATGGCGCTGTCAGAAAATGTGATCGCGCTGCGGGTGGGGCGCGAGGCTGGACTGAATAACATCGTGGAGACGGCCCGCCGCATGGGCATCACCTCGCCGCTGAATCCTGTGCCTGGCCTGGTGCTGGGGCAGAGCGAAGTGACGCTGCTAGAGCTAACTGGGGCCTACGCTGTGCTGGCGAATCAGGGTGTTCGCAATCGCCCCCATGCGGTGCAGCGCATCCTCGACAGTAGCGATTGCACTGATCCCAACGATGTGCAAAGCTGCCGCGTGATTTACGATGCCAGCAAAACGCCCCAGGCGAATACAGCCGTGCTGCCTGCCGACATTGCCCGCACCATGACCGACCTGCTGCAAGGCGTGGTGTCCAACGGCACGGGTCGTGCAGCCTATCTGGGTTTGGGCGAAGCGGGGAAAACGGGTACAAACAACGACAACCGCGACCTCTGGTTTGTGGGCTATGTGCCCAGTCGCCAGATCACCACCGGAATTTGGTTTGGCAACGACGACAACTCGCCCACCGGGGGCAGCAGCGGTCAGGCCGCCCAGCTTTGGGGTGACTATATGGGGCGGATTATTCGATAGGCAGGAGTCGAGGTCGGCTGCTGGGGGCAGAAAGCTGGATATCCTGGTAATGGAGACCAGCGAGGACGCAGCTATGACAGAGCAAGGGCAGGGGAGCGCATCGGGAAGGCCTGAGACGCTCACGATCGCCGTGGTGGGAGATGTGCATGACCAGTGGGACGCGCAGGACGAGCGGGCGCTGCGGCGGCTGGGGGTGGATCTGGTGCTGCTGGTGGGCGATTTTGGCAACGAGGCAGTGGGCATTGTGCGGGCGATCGCCGCGATGTCGATTCCCAAGGCCGTTATCCTCGGCAACCATGATGCCTGGTACACCGCCACCGACTGGGGCCGTAGCAAGCGCCCCTACGATCCTAAGGTAGAAGACCGCGTGCAGCAGCAGCTAGACCTGCTGGGCAAAACCCATGTGGGCTACGGCTATTTGGACTTTCCTGCGCTGGGGCTATCGGTCGTCGGCGGGCGACCCTTTAGCTGGGGCGGCTCCCAGTGGAAAAATGAAGATTTCTATGCCAGCCGCTACGGGGTTCGCAGTTTCCAGGAATCTACCGAGCGCATTGTTGCTGCGGCGCAGGCTGCGGCCCATGACACCATTCTGTTCATTGGTCACTGTGGACCTCTGGGATTGGGCAGTGCCCCAGAAGATCCCTGCGGCAAAGACTGGAAACCCATCGGCGGCGACCACGGCGATCCGGATCTGGCAGCGGCGATCGCCCACACCCGCACCCTCGGCAAGTCCGTTCCCCTAGTCGCCTTTGGGCACATGCACCACTCCCTGCGCCACACCAAAACCCAGCTTCGCCGTCCGCTGCATGTTGACCCTGCTGGAACGGTTTACCTGAATGCCGCCTGTGTGCCCCGCATTGTGTCTATTGAAGAAGATTGCCTGCGAAACTTTTCTCTCGTCACGCTGCGGCAGGGCAAAGTCTTTCAGGCATCGCTGGTCTGGCTTAATCAAGATTGCGCGATTCACTCCAAGCAGGTGTTTTATCAGCAAAACGCGCCCGCCATCGAAGAACGAGAAGAATCGGAGGCGATCGCCTGACGGCCCAAACCCCGCTCACCTGGCCCCTCAAGAGAAAGATTTCAGCCCTGAAACCGGACTCCTGAACCCTGATTTTCAAGCCTTATTATGTCTCGCGTTCAGCCCATCCCCACCGACCAAATCTGGCGCTTTAGCCGCAGTGGCCTTGCCCAGGTTCAATCGATCGATCGTCAAATCGAGCTACAGGTGGGCGATCGCTGGATTCAGCACCAGGCCCACCAAAATCGCTATCGTGGCCGGGTGATGGTGCGGTTTGCCAGCGCTAATCAGGCAAAAGCGGCGATCGCCCCGGCGATTGGACTGGTGCTAGAAGACGCTTTTCTGGTGCGCGGTTCAGTGCTATCGCAACTGCCAGACCCCAATCCCGACTTCGCGGGCGGCATCTTGGTGCAGCTAGAGGTGCCCGTGGTGGCCTGGGGCCAGGCGATCGCCCCTGATCATCACCTGCTCGTTACCTGGTATGTCTCCGAAGACCCTGCCTATCGCACCCATCCGCTCTACCAAAGGTTTCTTCAGGCAAACCACGAAGCCACCGCCCAAAGTCAAGATCTCCTGCGTCCCCGCCCCCGCCCGCCCGCCTGCGAAGGCTGCACCCACTACCACGGCTATGCCTACGAGGGCAGCACAGGCATCCACTGGCTCTGCTGCGGTCTGCATCCCAGCGGGCCCGCCGGCGGGGTGTGTGGGGATTGGTGTGGAGACAAGGGGAAAGAGGGCGTGAAGGCGTGAAGGCGTGAGAGTCAGTGGGACGCTGGTTGCGCTATTGCCTCATCACGCCTGCGGCAGCTGAAACCGATACAAATCCTCAATGACTTGTGTCCAGCCTTGCACCAGGGAGTCCAGAATGCGATCGCCCTTTTCCCGCGTCGCAGCGGTGGGGTCGCCGAGGGTGCCGCTCTGACTGAGGTCGCGAGTGACCCAAGAAAAGGGGAGATCGCCCTCCATGCTCAGCAGGCTGTTTTGAGGTAAATTGGCGGGGTATTCCGGCACAGCCCGGTCAAGCTGCACCTGGTCGGGCAGCAGCGACAGCAGCAGGCTGGTTTCGGCATCGCCTGCGTGGATGCCATATTCCAACTCCCTGGGCGTGAGCAAGTCGGGCGCAACATTGGGCACCCGCCAAACAAATAGGGGAAACACCCAAAAGTCGCCATACTTCTGGTGCAAATCCCGCGCCACGATCTCGATGACCTGGGGCTGCCCGCCGTGGGCATTGACGATCGCCCATTTGCGGAAGCCTGCCCGATACACACTCTCACCCACCTCCGTCAGCACGGCCATCAGCGTTTGGGCGCTGAGGGTAATCGTGCCCGGAAAGTGCCAGTGTTCGTTAGACTTGCCGTAGTAGAGGGTCGGCAGTGCATAGGCTGGAATGCTGGGCGACAATTGCGAGAGCGCCTTGCCTACAACGGCAGTGGCGATCGCCGCATCCACCACTAGCGGCAAGTGCGGCCCGTGCTGCTCGATCGCCCCAATCGGCTGCAAAATCACTACCTGCTCTGGATGGGGCATTTGCTGAATATCTGTCCAGGCGAGGTATGGGAAAAAGCGTTCAGGCGGAATGTAGCTATGCATAGGGAGTCAAGTTGCAGAATGGGAATCAATAGATTCCGTCTAGGATAAAAAGATACGTACTGAAGAAAAAAGCCTCAGGAAATCCACAAACGGGCGATCGCCCATTTGCCTGAAATGGGTCAACCCCGATTGAATGGGATAGAAGCGATTTCAGGAAGAGCGATTTCAGGATCAGTGCCGCCGTTCAGAGTTGGTTTTCAAAGTTGGTTTTCAGAGCCAGTTTTTTTAGAGCCAGTCTTTCAAAACGCACTCTGCAACTTACGGAAGTCTCTCTGCAATCTATAAAGCCGACATCGACGGTTGATCTAAGATTGCCTTAAATTAGGTTAAGTCGGGGGCATCTTCAGTCATCTCTACACTCTCAACCCATTTGCCCTCGAGGTAAATTTGCGCCAAACGTCTCAGATGCTAGGCCGGGCGATGTCGCCGGCAGTTAGAAAACTCGTCAGACCAGTGAGCCTGCGCGTCAAGCTACTGGTGGGTTTCAGCGTGGTGTTTAGCCTGGTGTTTGCGGGAGCCTTCTACTGGTTCTATTCCTACACAACCGAAAAGGTCGTTGCTCGCCTGCGGGCCGACATGCGCTCTACGCTCATCGGGGCCCTATCGGGCGTAAACCCAGATGACTTGCTGGGCCTCTACGCCGAGGGAGAGCGCAATGCTGAGGGCTTTTCGGACGACCCCCGCTACCTAAGCCAGCTTGCCTGGTTTGAGACAGTTCAAAATATCGAGCCGAGGGTCTGGCTCTACTCCTATATCATTGGCAATGCCGACACCAATCGCCGCGTTGGCCTACCCGCCGTTGGCCCTGGCGAGAGAGAAATTATTTATCTGGTAGACCTCTGGGCGCTGAATGACCCCACCAAGGCAGCCAAGTTTCTAGAATCTGACCATGTAGGTTTATTAGCTCGTCGCATCGAGATGCAAGGCGGCATTCAGGAGAGTGACAAAATCTATACTGATCGATGGGGAACTTGGATTTCGGCCGCCGCTCCGCTCAAGAGCCAGCGGGACGACATCATTTTGGTTGTGGGTTTGGATATCGACGCTCAATACGTCCGGCTGCTGCAACAGGCTATTCGCAACCGCATGTTATTTGCCTTCATCATCACCTATGCAGTTTTTTTCGTGCTGATTTACATGCTGTCTGGCATTTTGACTCGGCAACTGGCCAGCCTGACCCAGTCCGCCCAGCAAATTGCCAGCGGCGACTACAGCCTGGACTTGTCTTTTGCCGAAAAAAATCCTTTTCCCGATGAGATGACGACGCTGGCGGAAGTGTTCAAAAGCATGGTGAACAGCATCCGCATCCGCGAACAGATGATTCGAGAAGGCAAACGAACCGAAGACGAAATTCGACTGGCACTCAAAGAAGAGCGAGAGCTGAGCGAGCTAAAGTCGCGATTTGTGTCGATGGTGTCGCACGAACTGCGAACCCCCCTCACCGTGTTACGCACGTCGCTGGAACTGCTGGAACGATACGGGCACGTTGCACCGGAGGAAAAGCGAGAGAAATATTTCCAGCGGAGCCGTGCCGCCATTACCACGATGAATCAATTGATTGAGGATGTGTTGGTCAGCGCCAAGGCGGAGGCCGGTCGGCTGGAGTTTAGCCCCAGTTGGATCGATCTGAAGTTGTTTTGTCGCGATGTGGTGGAAGAGATGCGGATGAGTATTGGCTCATCCCATAAGATTGTGTTGAATTGCTACGGCTCTTGCGAACTGGTTTATCTCGACCCCAAACTCCTCAGATCCATTCTGAGCAATCTGATCTCCAACGCGGTGAAATATTCCCTGGCAGGTGGTGTAGTGGAATTTGACCTGTCCTGTTTTGATCAAGTGGCAACGTTTGAGATCCGCGACTACGGCATTGGTATCCCGGATGAAGACCAGCCCCGTCTGTTTCGCCTGTTTCACCGGGCCAGCAATGTGAACGCCATTCGCGGCACGGGCTTGGGGCTAGCGATTGTTTATCAATGTGTATTGCAGCATCAGGGCGAAATCTACTTTACCAGCTGCGAGGGCGTGGGCACGTCGTTTGTGGTGAAGCTGCCGCTGACGCTGGGTAGCCGCACTGAGCAACTGTCGCCGGAGTCGGTGTAGCGAATGTTTGAGTGATGCAAACCAAGCCAGACCTGCGATCGCCCGCCAATCGTGCCCTAGACCTGTCTCGCGCCTTTTGGTGGGTGGGTTTGCTCAGTGTGCTGCTGCAAGTGGGGTTGGGCGCGGCAGCGGCAGCAGCGCTGGTGTCTACGTCCCGGTCTAGCCTGGTGCTGGATGAGCCACCCGTGCGGGGCATTGGTATTGGCATTTTTTGGGCAGTGTGTGGTTGTGTGCTGCTGCTGGTGGCGATCGCCAATGCCTTTCGCTACATTCGCATTTCCCAGCGTCTTCGCCGACTCGACCTGGAACAACACCCCAAAACCATTGCCCTAGTCAGACTGCTGCGTGTGGGCATTGTGCTGGGCTTGGTTGGGGCGCTGGTCACGCTGGTCGGTGCGGAAGTCAGCATTGCAACGCTGATGACCCAGGCTGAAACCTCGTCGTCTTTGGCAAACACGCAGGGATTTGTGCGAATCCTCAACCTGCAAGTGGTGGCGGCAAACCTGCACCTAGTCGCTGCCCATTTTGCGGGGCTGACCCTCTCTCTCGGACTCTACGACTGGTTCCGACGACAGTAGATTCGGACAAAAAAGCAACCGATCAGAGCCACAGATCAACGTCACCAATCAACGTCGCCAATCAACGTCGCCAAGATTTGTCACCAAGATTGGCTAGTGCAAATACCTAATACAAATCCGCCTCAAGCTGCCCAACGGGAATAAAGCACTCCTGCGGCAATAGAATGGGCTTCCCAGAAAAAATCAGCTTGCCCCGGTGCGTAAAGCGGTCAATCGCAATGCCAATCGGACGCTGCACCTGGTCGGGATGCACTTCGTAGTAGGTGCGATAAATGTGGCGGGCGGCTTGCAGCAGCGAAGGGTCGAGCAGTGCCGAAAAGTCAATCTGTTCGGGGCGATCGGCAACCCGCGTATCTACAGAAGGCGTGCTGCGAGTGGAGGACTGTTGCGACGTGTACACCAAAACTATCTCCCAGTGGTTTTCTAAATTTTCCCGGAGCAGTGGGCAAGCTAAAAGCGAATAGGAAGCGAACAGCTAGATTGAACCAATGGCTTATCACGGCTCATTACGGACAGCTTGATCTGGGTTCAATATAGTTCACCCATATTACCAAGAGCAAGGGAGGAACTGCGTGCCCATAAGGATAGCGAAAAATCTTTGAACAGGACGCACTGAATAAAACGCGATCAAACGCGCTCTGCCGAATGTGCTGATTTCTGGGGCGCTTGGTTGCTGCAATAGAAATTTACGCAGTCCCTGATGGGGAATCACTGGAATATCCCTTCATAGCAATGTAGTCAGTCCATAACCCAGGGTGTTAATCGTTTCATCAGCTACGCTTCCTTTCGGACGACAGTTCCAGTTGTTGTGCGATCGCCTTGAAACCGCTCTGCTCGCTTCGCAAGGATTTACTAGAGATTTCTTAGGTTTCTTGCCAGGGATGGGGGGTTCTGGATATCTCTCAGGTCTGCAACCCAGCCATCAGCAGCAAGAATAGGTAAACCGCTTGGCTCAATAGGGCTTTATCAAGCTCCTACGGCGGTGCAGTGGACTTCATCTGCATCGGCTCAATCCTTCAGTCAAGATTTCTAGTCAAGCCTTCTGGCGATTAGAGTCTTCAAGGTTTTTGGCTTCAAACCATCTCTTGCTTCGCAGTTTCTCGCTTCGCAGTTTATCACTTCACAGTTTTTCAGGAGGGCTTAACCTATGTCATTCGTTGTTTTGGCGCTACTGTTCCTGGGTGCGATTTTAGGTATTGTTGGTGGGTTTTGGGGGTTGGTGCTGGCGTTCAGCGATCATGTTCTTTGGGGGGTTGCCTACCTGCTAGTGCCGTTTGCGTCGCTGGCGTTTTTCATCATGCGCTGGGGGCGAAAGTCGGTTCGGCAGGCCTTTTGGCTATGGTTGTCCGGGTTTGGCATGGTGCTGCTGGGCCTATTGCTGAGTGTCCTGATTGGGCAAAGCCTGCCGTCTCCAACATCATCGGGATTTGGCGATGATCTATCGCAACTGCCGGAGGGCACTGTACCTGAAGCAGCAACAGAACAGCCCTCAGCCGCTCTGGAACCGTCCAGCGTCCTCAGCCCTCAAAATGGCGAATAGAGTATCGAGAAGTAGATGCCGCTTTCCTGGAGCGAGTCGCCTGACCCGGATAGCTCCACCAGCGGAATGCCCCAATCGACTCGGATAGACAGGCGATCGCCCTGTTGCCACAGCAGCCCAAGTCCAACGCCGACCAGGGTATCTGGCTGATTGTCGTTGCGCTGGCTGCTGTCGGCGTTCCAGACCGTGCCCGCATCGATAAAGGGAGCCAGTTGCAGCAGTCCGTCAATTTCAGGAACCCGCAGAATCGGTAGCCGTACCTCGGCTGAGAGCAGCGCTCCGCTATCGGTCAGCAGGGCATCCTGGCGATAGCCGCGCACGCTCTCAGCTCCGCCCAGCCCAAACTGTTCCAGCGCAAGCAGCGAATCGCCCGTCAACTGCACGTCGCCCCGCAGCAGAAATAGGGTGTCGGTCGCCAGCAGTCGAACCCACTGCCCCTGGCCGCGCCAGGCAAAAAATCGGCTATCGGGTTCGCCATCGTTTACGGTTGCGTCCAGCCAATCCAGCCCCAGGCTGAACTGTGAGCGGGCGGCGAGAACCTGCTGGCGATCGCGCTGGGTCCATTCCTGCACAAATCGGAGGGCGGTGACGCGGGTGCGCCCCTGGTCATCGGCTCCAGGCGAGGGAAAGCCCTGCTCATCCGGAATTTCAAACGTGGTGCGGCTGCGCTGGTGGGAGAGGGTGAGGCCGAGGGCAAATTCTTCGTTGGGCGATCGCCCCACAGGTTGTCGCAGCGAAAGTTCGGCATAGGGCGATCGCGAGGCAATATTCAGTTGATCAAATGGCTCTTCGATCACGTCGCTGCGGGTGGTTCCGGCGGCGATTCGCAGTGTGCCGTCCTGCGGGTTTAGCGGAATCGTATAGCTGCCCGAAAATTCGTTGCTGCCGCTGGTGCGCGTATAGCCCACACTCAGCCCATCGCCATAGCCCAGAAAATTGGCGTGGTTGAACTGCGCCCGCTGCCGAAAGCTGCCCACGCTGGGCGATCGCCCATTATCCAGCGTTACATCCAGGCTCACCGGATCGGCTTCCTGCACGACGACTTGCAGCACATTGGTTCCGGTGCGCGTCCCTGCTTGCAGATCAGCAGACACGCTGCGAATCAGTGGGTCAAGCTGGAGCAGTTGCAGCCCCTCCAGAAGCCTGTTGACGTTGAGCGGAGTGCCCGCCGCCCGCCGCAGCCGACTGCGGACGTAGCCTGCATCCAGCCGATTTAGCCCCGTCACGTTGATGGCTTCTAGGCTGCCCTCGATGACCTGAATCGTGACGACGTAGCCGTCGGGCGTTTGCGGCAAGACCTGATCGGCCGGGACAATCGCCCCCGAACTGATATAGCCACAGTCGATGTAAAGCTGGGTGATGGCCGCCCGTGCCTGAAGCACCTGGGCAAAGGTGAGCGGTTGTGCGATTAAAACATCCGGCGAGTCTACCCTGCGGGAACAGCGATCGCCCCCGTTTTCTGCCACGGTTCCCGACACGCGGCCCACCACGGACTGCTTCGCCACCGTTGCCAGCTTTTCGGCGCTGAACACACTGCTACCCTGCACCACAAATCGGGCGATCGGCAGCGCCTCAGGGATTTCCGCAGGCAGGTCTTGCGATGGCGGCTCTAGATTGACTGGCGGCAGCAGTTCCTCTGGCGGCGGCAGAGGCGGCAGCGGCTCCGCAGGCAACGGCGGCTGGGGCGGCGCAGGCGGCTGAAGCAGCAGATCCGCTGGAAGGGGTGGCAACGGCGGCTGGGGGCGAGGGTCAAGCGACTGGGCGATCGCCCCTGGCAGCTTGAAATAGCCGCCCAACAAGGACAGCCCCAGCCCTAGCAATAGCGTCCCTACACGACCCATCGGATGTTTGCCCAGAGTCTCCCCCGGCTGAAAAAGTTGGTAGCATCCTACCACCCAGCCCTCCAGCTTGGGGAATTCCCCCTCAGGGGGATTAAATCAGGGGGATTAAACCAGACACCAGATCCCAAAACGGCTCAGCACCAATCTCACAAAACAACTCACCCAGCCGAAACACTACGTTTTTCGTTTTTCCTTCTTCGTTTTTCCTTCTTTTCAACGCAAATCGCCCAGCAGAAACACTACCGGGCGATCGCACCTCATTTGTCTAAGCCGTGGAAAAGAAATTAGAACCTAGTAGGTCTCAACGTGCCAGCGTTCTTTGATGGAGCGCTGATAGTCCTTCCAGGTCACGCCTTCCTTCGCCGCAGCCTCAGCCATGGCGGCATCAATGCCGTCCTCCATGCCCTTCAGACCGCAGATGTAGACATGGGTCTTCTCATCCTTGACCAATGCCCAGATTTCATCCGCATGTTCTGCTACCCGATCCTGGATATACATCCGGCCACCTTTCGCGTTCTGCTGCTCGCGGCTGATGGCGTAGGTCAGGCGGAAGTTCTCAGGATACTTGGCCTGGATTTCTTCCAGTTCTGCCCTATAAAGGATGTTCGGGGTCACCGGAATCCCAAAGATTAGCCAGGCAAACCCGTTGAACTGATAGTCCGGGTTCGCCGCCCGCTCGTTGTCCTTGAACATGCGCCACAGGAACGCCCGGAACGGCGCAATGCCTGTACCCGTGGCCATCATGATGATCTTGGCATCAGGGTCGTCTGGCAGGAGCATTTCCTTGCCGACGGGGCCAGTGATCTTCACATCCGCACCCGGCTCCAGGTTGCACAGATAGGTAGAGCAAACGCCGTAAACCGTTTCGCCTGTTTCAGGATGCTTATATTCCAACTGGCGGACGCACAGCGACACGGTTTTGTCGTCCATGTTGTCGCCGTGGCGGGTTGAAGCAATGGAATATAAGCGAAGCTTGTGAGGCTTGCCCTTGTCATCCGTGCCTTCGGGGATAATGCCGATGCTCTGACCTTCTAAATAATGCAGGTCGCCACCCGACAAATCAAACGTAATGTGATTCACCGTGCCGATGCCACCTTCACCGACCAGCTTCTCGTTCGAGAGACACTTGCCAATAAACGGCGCATTCGGACGGTAAATGTTAACCGGAATCGTAGACTTTTCTTTTTCTTTAGCCTGGGTCATGGGTTTCTTCCCTTCCGCTTCAGGAGTTGGCGACTCGGCCACAGCAGCGGGAATCGCTGCGGCGGGAGGGGCTTCAGGGGCAGGAGCGGCCTTACCGTTGGCTTCGCTATCGATAGTCAGGGGACGAATGCTAACAATCTTTCCTCCCAAGCGGGTAATCCGCTGCATTTCCTGATTCATGCGAGAGTAGGGCACGGTGATAAACACGCTGCCGCTCCGACGAATCGGAAAGTCTTGTCTATCGGTTTCTTGGTTTTGGCGTAGACCTTCAACCTCGTAGAGGAAAAGGCGACTCCCGGATGGTGAGTTGGCAGCGCCACCTGCTGCGCTAGGGTTATACATCGTTATATCAATGCTCTCTGAACCAACAATGGATGAGGAACGTCGAGCGCGAGCGCAGATAAGCGTTGACGACCTGGCGGTTGCTTTCAGGCTTGTCAATTCCGGCATCTGCGAACCCGCATCCCAGGCGATTCCCAGTTTGCTATATAGCGTAGCATTGCAGGGGTTGCCTCGCTCACTGAAGCCCCAGACAGGAATAGACCCTGTCCGATCTGCTCTCACCATAGACGAGCCGCCCAGATGCAGATTGTTAAAGCCGTTTCAATTTCACAGCAATTTCATATTCCCAGGTGTCCCCATTCCCCTTAGCATAGAGATTAGGAACTTGGGCATAACCCGCTTACCTTGTAGGTTGCGGGGATTCTCTGGTAAGATTTCTAGTATCGCTAGTAGTAAATACTTAGTTGGCGACTAGTTAGCGCTTGAGAGCCGGGTATCCAGCTGGATGTTTCACCGGTCTGGTGTGCCATCAGTATTCAGCGGGCGCATGGTGCCAGCGATCTTGCTAGCAGCGTAATGTGCTTGATAGGGCAGCGTGCCTGAGAAGTCATGTGTGGTCATTCTACAGGCGTTGCTTAAACTCAGAACCTATGGTGCTTGTTAGGCGGACAGGTGCTTCTAGCGTTTTGGGTATTGCCTGGAGTGATCAGTTCGCACTCGTGGGCAGGTTGGAGTCGTGGGCAGTTAAGAGGACAGTTAAGAGGACATTTGTTTTAGAGGAAAGCTATGACCAGTAAGCCAGACCGTGTAGTTTTAATTGGCGTTGCCGGTGATTCTGGGTGCGGCAAATCCACCTTTTTGCGCCGCTTGGCAGATCTCTTCGGCGAAGACATGATGACCGTCATCTGCTTAGACGACTATCACAGTCTGGATCGTAAGCAGCGCAAAGAAGTGGGCGTGACGGCGCTGAATCCTAAGGCGAATAACTTCGACTTGATGTACGAGCAGATCAAAGCCCTGAAGGAAGGCAAGTCGATTGAGAAGCCGATTTATAACCACGAGACGGGGATGATTGACCCTCCGGAGACGGTGCATCCCAATAATATTGTGGTGATTGAGGGGCTGCACCCGATGTATGACGAGCGAGTGCGATCGCTCCTCGATTTCAGCGTCTATCTCGACATTGACGACGAAGTGAAAATCGCCTGGAAAATCCAGCGCGATATGGCAGAGCGTGGCCACACCTACGAAGACGTGCTAGCCGCCATCAACTCGCGTCGTCCTGATTTTGAAGCCTATATCGACCCGCAAAAGCAGTACGCGGATGTGGTCATTCAAATTCTGCCGACCAAGCTCATCCCCAACGATACGGAGCGCAAGGTGCTGCGAGTGCGCCTAGTTCAGAAAGAGGGTGTAGAAGGGTTTGAGCCTGCCTATCTGTTTGATGAAGGTTCAACCATCGACTGGATTCCCTGTGGTCGCAAGCTGACCTGCTCCTATCCGGGGATTCGCCTGTTCTATGGGCCAGATACCTACTACGGTCATCCGGTGTCGGTGCTGGAGGTGGATGGCCAGTTTGATCGCCTAGATGAGGTGATTTACATTGAAAACCACCTGAGCAATCTGTCTACTAAGTACTATGGGGAACTGACTGAACTGCTGCTGAAGCACCGCGAGTATCCGGGTTCGGCAAACGGTAGCGGCTTGTTCCAAGTGTTGGTGGGGCTGAAGATGCGGGCCACCTACGAGAAGCTGACCTCGCCCGATGCAATGCTGGCGGCCAAAGCTGGCTCCAATTAGGCAATCAAATTCAGCTAATGAAGCTCCTTTAGGGTGGATGATTGGCGTTCCTGGGCTGAGTCTGGGGACGCTGTTCTTTTAGCTTTTGCAGGAACGGGAGATGACGCTGGCAGAGACGCTGTGGCAAGAAAACCAGGATTTGGCGATCGCCTGTTTGAACCATCCTTTTGTGCAGGGCATTGGCGACGGCTCTCTGGACAAGGCAAAATTTAGCTATTACGTCGGGCAGGATGCCTTTTTTCTAGAAGCCTTTGCCCGCGCCTACAGCATTGCTGCCGCCAAGGCCCCTGACTGGCAGGGATTCCAGGTATTTCACAATCTGGCGGGCGGCGTGCTGCATGAGTTAAACTTGCACGAGGGCTATGCTGCACAGTGGGGAGTGGATTTGCGGTCGGTGCAGCCGGGAGCCGCCACGCGACGCTATACTGACTTTTTGCTGGCCACGGCCTGGAGCCAAACGGTCGGGGTTATAGCCGTGGCTATGCTGCCCTGCATGAAGCTCTACGCATTTTTGGGGCAAGCACTAGCAGCGTCGGGTATTCCCACCCATGCCTACGCCGACTGGATTCGCACCTACAGTAGCGCCGAGTTTGAGCCGCTGACAGTGCAGCTTGCCGACTTGTCGGAGCAGTACGCGACGCTTACGCCGCTGGTGCAGACTACTTATCGCTATGCGATGCAGTGCGAACTGGATTTCTTTGAAGCGGCTTGGATAGGGGCATAAAAGTTTATGGAGGTTATCTAGGCAGGGCGTTTTGAGGGCATCCTAGAGTCTCAGTTGGTCTTGCCTCTGCTGTGGCTTTGCCCATTGACTGAGTAGCAAAGCAATGCTGTGTGGGATTGGGTAACGTAGAAATCGTCCTGAATTTGGTCACTGCATCCGTCATCCACTGTCTTTGTGTTAGCAGTATGCCGCCTCAACCATCTGATGACGTGCCCTCTGTAGATCGGTTGGATAATGAAGCGAACTGCGACAGAGAATCGCTGAGCCACCGACGGCAGTTGCCGCTGTTCCCAATTTCTCAGCCTGGTGCATTGAGGTTAGGCGATCGCCCTGCCCCAGACACCGACCCGGCCGCGTTGCCCTATCTCCGCGCCTTCTTTGAGGAAGCGATGGACGCGATGGCGATCGCCGACGACAGCGGCTACTATATTGATGCCAATCCCGCCGCGTGTGAGCTATTTGGCGTTTCTTTAGACGATTTGCTCGGTCGCTGCATTGCCGATTTTTCCCAGGTCGAGTTTGATTTCCCAAGCGCCTGGCAACAGTTTCTAGAGAAGGGACACGAGCGGGGAGAATTTATTCTGGTGCGCCCTGACGGTACCGTGCGCGAGGTGGAATACGCCGCCACCGCCCACTTTGTGCCCCATCGACATTTATCGGTGCTGCGGGACATGACCGAGCGCCGCCAGCTAGAGCGCCGGGTGCAAGCCCTGAACCACGATCTGGAACAACAGGTTCAGCAGCGCACGGCAGACTTGCTGGCAACCAACGCCAGGCTGCAAGCCGCCAATCAACAACTGCAAGCCGAGATCCGACAGCGAGAGCGGGCCGAAATTGCCCTGGAATGTGCCGAGGACGGCGTGTGGGATTGGCATATTCCCACCAGAACGCTGTGGCTGTCTGGCGAGTGGAAGCGGATGCTGGGCTACGATGAGGAAACAGACGAGATTGGGGATCGCTTGCGGGAATGGAGTAGTCGGCTCCATCCTGACGACCGAAATCGGGTTTTGTGGGAAACGGAGATCCACTTGGCTGGGCGCACGCCCCTATTCCGCAGCGAATATCGGTTGCGAGCCAGAGATGGAACCTGGCGATGGATTCTTGACCGGGGCAAGGTGGTAGAGCGGGATGCGACAGGTGCGCCGCTGCGGATGATCGGCACCCATGTAGACATTACCGAGCGCAAGCGTTTGGAAGAGTCCCTCCGAGAAAGTCAGCAGAAGTATCGAACCCTGTTTGAAATCTTGCCTGTGGGGGTGTCGATTACCGATGCAGCAGGCAGAGTAATCGAAGCAAATCCGGCCTTTGAGCAGATTCTGGGGCTTTCGGCTGAAAAATACACCCAGTATGTCTGCGATGCATCAACTTGGGAGATGCTCCGTCGTGACGGTAGCCCCATGCCACCAGCAGAATGTGCTGCTGTGAGGGCGCTGTGGGAAGGGCAAGCTATCGTTGGGCAAGAGCAGGGCATCCGGCGGTCGGATGGCTCAGTTTCTTGGATGAGTGTGAGCGCCGCACCGATTCCGCTGAAGAACTATGGGGTGGCGATCGCCCACGTTGACATCAGCGATCGCAAAGCCGCCGAAATTGCCCTCCGCCAGAGCGAACTGCGGTTTCAGGAAATTTCCAACTCGTCCCCTGCTAATATCTACATTTTGGTGCGGCGACGGGATGGCTCCTGGTATGTAGAACACATGAGCCGGGCTATTGAGGAGATTTTGGAATACTCTGTGGCTCAGGTGATTGAAAATCCAGACTTGCTGGTCGAATGTATTCACGCCGATGACCGAGCAGCCTACGAAGCCGCTGTAGAACAGAGCCTTGCTTCGCTGGAGCCGTTTTACTGCGAGTGGCGCGTGGTGACTCCGTCAGGCAGCGTGAAGTGGCTGAAGGGCAGTTCTCGCCCCCGGCAGCGAGACAACGGGGAAATTGCTTGGTATGGCGTGGTGCTGGATATTAGCAACTTGAAAGCCGCCGAAGCCGGCCTGCGCCAGCGAGAACAGGAATTTCGCACGCTAGCCGAAAATGCGCCCGATGGCATCATGCGGTGCGATCGCCAGTTCCGCTTTCTCTATGTCAACCCCACCGTAGAGAACCTGACGGGTGTTCCAGCGGATCGGTTTATTGGCCTGACCAGTCAAGACCTTGGCTTTCCTGAAGCGCTGGTCAACCTCTGGCATGAGGCAATGGAGAAAACTTTCACCACTGGGCAAGAACAGGTTGTGGAATATGATATGCCTTTGCCCAGCGGGGGGCTTAGCTTCAACTCTCGTATCGTGCCAGAACTGACAGATGAGGGGGTTGTTGCATCGGTGCTAATCGTCGCCCGCGACATCACTACCCTGAGACAAGCCCAGAATGCTCTTGCTGCCCAGGCTGAGCGAGAGCGGGCGCTGCGGCTGATTACCCAACACATCCGCGAAACCCTGAATCTGGAGCAAATTTTGGAGACGGCGGTGCAGGAGGTGCAGCGGGCGCTGCAAGCCGACCGCACGCTCGTTCTCTGTCTTGATGGCGATCGCCGGGGGGTTGTCATTCAAGAGGCGGTGCAACCAGAGTATCCCCCGATGCTGAACCGAATGCTCAACCTACGGCGGGATGGCGACAGCTTTTTTGGGGACTGGAACCCAGCCGATGCCCCAGCCGATGCTCCAGACAATGCCCCAGCCGATACCCCAAACGATGCTCAGCGTGCGAAAGAGACAGCACTGGGAGATTGGCGCGAGGTGACAGAGCCAATAGCAGTTCAGTCAAACCTGGTTGCGCCCATTGCCAAAACGCTAGAGGATGGCTCCATTGTCACCTGGGGGCTGCTGATGACTCATGCCTGCGCCCAGCCGCGAGTTTGGAAGCCAGAAGAAGCGGACTTGCTGCAACAGGTGGCCAATCAGTTGGCGATCGCCATTCAGCAATCTAGCCTGCATCAGCAGATTCAGCGATGGGCCGCCACGCTAGAGCAGCAGGTGCGAGAACGCACCGCCGAACTTCGGCAAGCGCTGGAGTTTGAAGCCGCGCTCAAGCGCATCACCGACAAGGTGCGCGACAGCCTGGACGAACGCAAAATCCTGCAAGCCGTGGTTCAAGAACTAGGGCAAACGCTGCGGGTGCTTTGCTGCGACACAGCCCTTTATGATTTGGAGCATCGCACGTCTACCATCTACTGCGAATACGCAGCGACGGAGCAATCAGCAGAGGGCATGGTTCTCTCTATGAATGACCATCCTGACATTTACGCCCAGCTTTTGCAGGGAATCAGTCAGCAGTTTTGCTTCCGCCGACTTGAGGCTAGGGCGAGTCGCCATCTGATGTACAGTTCTACTATTTTCACGCAACCGATTTGGGATGACCAGGGCAGTCTGGGTGATATCTGGCTGCTGCGACCGCGCGAGCAGTGGTTTAGCGAACCCGAAATTCGGCTAGTACAGCAGGTGGCCAATCAGTGCGCGATCGCCCTCCGCCAGTCGCGGCTCTACCAAGCAGCGCAGGCCCAGGTTACCGAGCTAGAGCGGCTAAATCGACTGAAGGACGATTTCCTCAGCACCGTCTCCCACGAACTCCGTACACCTATGGCTAACATTACGCTGGCCACCGACCTGCTTGAAATTCACCTCCAGCGAGCGGGGCTGCTGCCAGCGCCAAACCAACACACCCCCGTCCCCATTGCTCAATATTTTCAAATTCTCAAAGACGAGAGCCAGCGCGAAATCAGCCTGATCAACGACCTACTCGACCTCGCTCGAATCGACGCAGAGGCAGAGCCGCTTGTGTTTAGCACCCTCACTCTGCAAGATTGGCTGCCCCATGTGCTAGAGCCATTTTTAGATTGGGCCCAACATCAACAGCAGCGGCTAACCTTGTCGCTAGCGCCCGATTTTCCCCCAATTACCACTGACAGAACATTGCTTCAGCGGGTGCTGCGCGAATTGTTGAACAATGCCTGCAAATATACCCCCCCTGGCGAGGCAATTGAGGTGTCGGCAGCGGCAAGGGAAACCCACCTCCACCTGTGCGTAGCGAATACGGGAGTAAACCTACCCGCCACTGAGTGCAATTGCATCTTTGATCGGTTCTATCGCATCCCCAACCTCGATCCCTGGAAACACGGCGGCACCGGGCTAGGGCTGACGCTAGTCAAAAAACGGGTGGAATATCTGGGCGGCGTGATTTGGGCCGAATGCGAACCCCAGCGGCTCAGCCTGAAGATTCAACTGCCCCTAGAGCGATCGCCCCTCCCCTAAAATCCCCAAGCCCTGCGCTAAAACTTCCAGGTATGCACTGAAGACGCTCTCTTGCGTTTAGCTTTCAGGCTTAGCTTTCGGGGGCTTCGTCCTCGGCATCTGGGTCTTCCGCTTCGCCAGAGGGCGGCACTAGCGCCACATCGGCGATCGCATCGTCTTCATCGAGCCGCTGCACGCGCACCCCCGTCGCTGCCCGCGACTGACAGGAAATCGCATTCACCACCTGGCGGATGATAATGCCCCGGCTCGTCACCAGGATCATCTCGTCATCCTCATTCACCACCCGCAGGGCCGCCAGTTCATCGCCCGCCTTGCGGAAGCGAATTGCCCGCAGCCCCATGCCTGCCCGCTTTTGCAGCCGGAACTGATTCACCGGGACGCGCTTGCCCAGCCCACCTGTGGTGATGACCAGTACCCACGGGCCCTGAGCCGTGCTGCATTCCTCCTCGGAAATTTCGGCATCGCTGTCTGTATCATCGCCTTCGGCAATAGTTTGCACCACCTGGCTGGGTAAGATATCCATGCTGATTAGCTCATCGCCCTCGCGCAGGCTCATGGCTCGCACGCCGCGAGTGGGGCGACCCAGGGGGCGCAGTTGCTCATGATCGGTGCGGAAATGAATCGTCATGCCCTTGCGAGAGCCGATGATGATGCTGTCGTCTGCGGTGGTTAGGCGCACCCAGCGCAACTGATCGCCGTCTTCCAGAGAAATCGCAATCAGCCCATTGGTGCGGATGTTGCCAAAGGCCGAAAGCTGCGTCTTTTTAATGAAGCCCTTCTGGGTCAGCATCACCAGATAAAGATCATCGGTGAATTCGGTCACTGCAACGACAGAGGTAATTTTCTCCTCCACAGGAATCGGCAGCAGTTGCACGATGGGCACGCCGCGAGACGTGCGGGACCCCGTGGGCACCTGATAGGCCCGCAGGCAATAAGCCACGCCGCGATCGCTAAAAAATAAGATATTGTCGTGGTCGTTGCAGGTCAGGAAGTGATCAATGCCATCATCTTCCTTCATACGAGTGCCGGACTTGCCCCGCGTCGCCCGGTTTTGCGCCTCGAAAGTGCTGACGGGCATCCGCTTGATGTAGCCCTGCTCCGTTACGAGAATGATGGCCCGTTCGTTGGCGATCAGGTCAATATCGCCCAATTCGCCATCGAGGGGTTCGATTACCGTGCGACGCGGGGTGGCGTGGGCTGCTTTTAGCTCCACTGCTTCGTCCCGAATAATTTGTAAAATGCGCTCCCGGTTGGCCAGGATATCTTGCAGGTCGGCAATTTTGACTTGCAGTTCGTCGTGTTCTGCCTGAATTTTGCCTGCCTCTAGCGCGGTGAGGCGGCGCAGTTGCATTTGCAGAATCGCGTCGGCCTGCGCTTCCGACAGGCTATAGCGCTCCATCAGCTCTTGCTTTGCGGTGGGCGTGTCGGCTGCGCCCCGAATTAGCGCGATAATCTCATCCAGATTCGCCAGGGCAATCAGATAGCCCTGCAAAATGTGATCGCGCTCCTCTGCTTTTCGCAGTTCATAGCGCGTGCGGCGCGTAATCGTTTCGATGCGAAAATCGAGGAACACTTGGAGGGATTCTTTCAATCCCAAAAGCTGCGGTTCGCCGTTCACCAGAGCGAGCGTGTTGACTCCAAAATTGGCTTGCAGCGGCGTTTGCTTGTAGAGGTTATTGAGGACGACGCGGGGATAGGCATCGCGGCGTAGTTCAATCACGATTCGCATTCCGTCGCGATCGCTCTCATCGCGGATATCAGCAATACCTTCCAGCCTGCGCTCGTTCACCATTTCGGCGATTTTCTCGATCAGCCCAGCCTTATTGGTCTGGTAGGGCAATTCGGTAATGATGATAGCCTCGCGATCCGGTGCGCCACGCCGCTCGATGGTTTCAATGGTGGCTACGCCGCGCATGGTGATGGAGCCGCGCCCGGTGGCGTAGGCTTCGCGGATGCCGCTCGTACCCAGAATAATGCCGCCGGTTGGAAAGTCGGGGCCAGGGATAATTTGCATCAGTTCGGCATCGGTCATGTCTGGGTTGGCGATTAGCGCCACCAGCCCGTCTAGCAGTTCACCCAGGTTGTGGGGCGGGATATTGGTGGCCATGCCGACGGCGATGCCGGACGAGCCATTGAGCAAAAGCTGAGGGATGCGAGCAGGCAGCACTAGCGGCTCTTGCTGCGACCCGTCGTAGTTGGGTACAAAGTCTACTGTTTCCGACTCGATGTCTTGCAGCAGCGCGTTGGTGGTAATGGCCCGCAGACGACACTCGGTATATCGCATGGCGGCGGGCGGGTCGTTGTCCACAGAACCGAAGTTGCCGTGCCCATCGACGAGGGGCGATCGCATCGAAAAATCTTGCGCCATTCGCACCAGCGCGTCATACACTGCCGTATCGCCGTGGGGATGGTATTTACCAATCACGTCGCCCACGACGCGGGCGCATTTGCGAAAGGGGCGATCGGGCGCGAGGCCCAGTTCGTGCATGGCGTAGAGAATACGACGATGAACGGGTTTAAGACCGTCTCGCGCATCAGGAAGCGCCCGCCCTACGATCACGCTCATGGCGTATTCCAGGTATGACCGGGACATTTCCGTGCGGAGGTCTGTGGGCACGATCCGGTCTTGGGGCGACTCCGAGGAGAAAGTCATAGATTGAAATGCTCCGAAAAGGGTGAGAAGGGGACTAAAAGCCGAGCGTTACGACCTGCGTTCTGCATTACCGCTGTGCATTGCAGTTTTGCATTGCAGGCTAGATCAAGTTCTGGATTGATACCGTCAACCCGCGTCTAGAGAGATAAGCCTACATATTTCTTTACAGACACAGCATCGCTCTGCTTCCGACCGCATCAAACAGGCTGGACTTGGTTCTAGATGAGGACTTGAAAAGTACCCAAAAGGCTTGAAAATCAAGCATTTCAGCATATCAAATTATAGCACACCCCCTTGTCTTGCCGGAGCCTGAGCCGGGGCACTGGGCGATCGCCCCAAAGCCCTGACCGCTCAACCCGTTCACCCGATTGCCTGAGCTAGAGCGGCTCGCTCTGCTAGGAATCCCTCCCGGAGGGATTTGTTGCAAATCGACACTTTTTATTTGGCATATCCGGAGAAAATTGTGACACTACTGTAGTCACTCGTGCCAGTTGCTCAAAGCGATTCTGCATCCCCCGCAGACGCTTGCTCCGAGCAAACGCTGTCTAGGCGCAGCATAGACGCTGCAAGCGGTTCAGCAAGTTCTCTGGGGTCGCGGCTGGTCTCTAACACCTGTCATCAACCAAGGGCGCAACTATGGCGATTATTCAGCTAACCGCGAAAGTTCGAGATTTTCGAGCCGATCATCCCGATTTTGAAAATAAGCGGACCCCGCTAGAAACAGGACTGGTGCTGCCCATTTTAGGCGAGGATAACAAGCCCGTCTTTAACGAAGGGCGATCGCCCCGCAGTCATACCGTTACCAGCAAAAATACCTTTGACCAATGGTTTCGCAGCGTTCCGGGTGTGAACGCCGAAACTGAGATTCAGCTAGATTTAGATAATGGCGCAGCCCAGCCCAGCGGCACCTATCGCTATCATCGCGAGAGTTTTTTCCCAATTGACAATCGATTGTTTGGCAACCTAGATCGAGAGCTGTTTCAACTGGATAACGGCCTTCCCAGCAATACGCTCTCGCCCATTGGCGAACGACTGAGAACGAAAAAGAACCAGAACACCAATCCTGACGATCGATTTAACCTGACCACGCCCGGAGCCTATCGCCATCCCGATGACGGCTTGTTCCACAACTACCATTTCACGCTGGAAACCTCGGCCAAGTTTACCTATCAGGGCACGGAGGAGTTTGTCTTTGAGGGCGACGACGATCTGTGGGTGTTTATTGGCAATCAGTCCATCGGCGGTGGACGCACCGGAGCTTTGCTCGCCATTGATATCGGCGGGGTGCATGGCAAAGAGCGCCGCAAGCTCGACCTCCGCCTCAACAATCCCCAAAATCAGGCCGCCGACCCCAGCCGCCGTCTGAAGCTCAACTTGCGTCAGCATTTGGGGCTGAACCTTAGCGATGCCTACGCGCCGCTGAATCTAGAGCTGACCGTCGGCGAAACCTACGAATTTTTCTTCTTTTTTGCCGAACGCCACACCCATCGCTGCACCTTTCGGATTGAAACGTCGCTGCTGCTCAAGCCGCTGCCCCGTGTCCGAATTGAGGCGACTCAGCCCAATGCAGTAGAGCCGACTCCCTACGCGGCGGCTGTGCCTGGACAGTTTCGCATTAGCTTGGCGGATGGTGAAACGGCTCCGGCAGGCGGCCTATGGGTGCGCTATCGGCTGAAGGATCTGCCTGCGCCGCGCATGGCGATCGCCCATCAAGACTTTGTCCTCTCGTCGCCCGCCATGCCCCCCAGCAGCGATCGCGTGCTGATTCCCGCTGGGCAAACCAGCGTGCTGCTGACCGTCACGCCGCTGGATGACAATAACCCTGATGAGGGCCGCGAAGAGGTGTGCGTGGAGCTATTGGGCTACGAAAACGGTGGCTATCAACTGGGCGATCGCACGGAAGATACCGTGTTCATTGCCAACTACGCGCCGCCCCTCGCCACCGTGCAAAAGCTGCGGGATGCCATCGAGCCACGCCCCGGCGAAACCATGACCGAAACCCATGTCGGTCTGTTTGAAATCTCGCTGGCGGGCGATCTGCCGCTAGAAAATACGCCCGTGCGCTATCGGGTCATCGAAACACCGGGACTGCCCGCCGCCACTCCAGGCTCGGACTATGAACCCCTGAGCGGCACGGTGATGATCAATCGCGCCACCCGCAAAGCCCAAATTCGCGTCGTTGCCAGAGCCGATGTAGCGGGCAACGAAGGGGTGGAATACGTCTCTATTGAGCTATTGCCCCAGGTCGATTACCGCCTTCCCGCCGTGGGTGCAGCCGGACGCACCGCCATGCTATCGATTACCGACCCAGCGCTGCCGCCGCCGCCGCCCCCCCTCGTCCGCATTTACGCCGTGCGTGAGGCGCTCGAACCCCGACCGGGTGAAGCCCTGACCGAATTTCATGTGGGATTGTTTGAGGTCAGCCTGGAGGGGGCAATTTTACAAGACCAGACGACGGTGCGCTATCGGGTGATCATGCCCGCCGACGTGCGAAACGCCACTCCCGGTCAGGATTATGAACCCTTGAGCGGGGTCGTCACGGTGAACCGCGCTACTGGCAAGGCCCAGATTCGTGTCGTCGCCAGGGCCGATGTCGCGGGTGATGAAGTGAATCCGCAGGAGCATGTGGTGTTAGAACTGGTGCCGGATGTTACCTACCGCCTGCCCGCTGTGGGCGAACCGGGACGCAGCGCCCGCATCCGCATTCTCGATCGCCCGGTGCCGCCGCCCCTGCCCATCGCCCGGATTCGCACCCTGCGAAATGCCAGGGAACCCTTACCCGGAGAGGCGATCGCCGAAAGACACATCGCCCTATTTGAGGTCAGCTTAGAAGAAATTGCCCCTCAGGGCCAAACAACCGTGCGCTATCGCGTCATCACGCCGCCAGGTTTGCATCACGCCACCTTTGGCCAGGATTATGAACCGCTCAGCGGTGTTGTGCAGATCGATCCCAGCAGCCGCAAAGCCCATATCCCCGTGGTCGCCCGTGCAGATATTCCCGGCGACGAAGCCGCCACACCAGAGCATGTCGTTCTGGAACTGCTGCCCGATGCGGCCTATCGCGTGCCCAATCCGGGTGAACCCGGACGCACGGCTGCCATTGTGATCACAGATATGCCGATCGCCACGCTCCAAGCCACCCAGCGCTGGACGAAAGAACCCAAAGATGCCCAGGCGCAAAGAACCATGCGCCCTGCCGACAAGGGCAAATTTGTGGTGACGGTGCGTCCCAAACCGCCTGCGCCAATGTTTGTGAACTATGTGGTGAATCGCAATGCCCGCAAGGCCGCGCAGCCCCGGGACTATACCCTCGACCCGCCCCAGCGCGTCCGCATTGACCCCCAAACGGGGCAGGGCATTATCTGGGTCACGCCTCACGCCGACAATCAAGATGAAGACAACGAGCGCGTAGTCCTACAACTGCGTCCGGGTGACGGCTACCTTCCCCATTGGGAATTACCCCAAATCACTGATGTGGTGGTGATTCAAGACACCCGCCCCCGCAACCCAGTGGACTCCAACCCTGATCCGGGGGATATCGTCTTCCCGCAGCCTATCTAGTTCGCTGAGAGATCCCCCTTAAATCCCCCTGCGTCAAGGGAAACCTCTGACCTGCCCTGGTTTCCTCCTTTTCAACGGGAACTAAGGGGGATCTCCTGGAACTTCTCCAAATACTGCTCCGCTGTAGAAGACTCTGAAGCCCCCTTGGCTCGGAGGCTACCCGCAACATTGCCAGAAGCCCGCCGAGCCTGGGATCGGCAATCCAAAATCCGCAATCCAAAATCCAAAATCTAGCCCCCCATTCTTCAAAAATCATGCCTCTTCCTTTCCCCAAAACGCTTCCTGCCCTGAAACTCAGCGGTCTGCTGCTGGCAACGGTCGGACTGGCGGCCCAACCCAAAGGGGCGATCGCCCAATCTGCTCTCCCGGAGGGCAACCCGATGGCTCAGGTCACGTCCGTCAGCGAGTTTGCCGACGTTAGCCCCGGCGACTGGGCCTACGAAGCACTGGCCTACCTGGCGAATAGTGAGCAGCAAGGCGGATTAGACTGTCTGGAGGGCTACCCAGACGGCTCTTTTCGCGGGCGACAAGCCTTGACCCGCTATGAATTTGCCGCAGGTCTGGCCTCCTGTCTGGATGCAGTCATCGGGCGGCTGGAGAATCTTGACCCGGAAGCCCTGGCGCGAATCGAAGCGTTGCAGCGAGAATTTGCCCGCGAGTTGGCAGATTTGCGGGGTCGCGTGGATGTTTTGGAAGACCGAACAGCAGAACTCGAAGCCAATCAGTTTTCCACCACTACGCGGCTGGCGGGTGAAGCAATTCTGGATATCAATGACCTGTTCGGTGACCAGTTTGAAGCCTTTGGCAACAACACGGTGTTTCAGTACCGCACTCGGCTGAATTTTCAGACCAGCTTTAGCGGCGATGACCTGCTGCAAACCCGCTTGACGGCAGGCAATCGGCAGCCCCGGACAGTCGTGGGCAGCTTTGGCAATCCAAATGTGGTTCCTAATGTGGTGCCTGTCGGCACTGCTGAAGGAGTACTCGTACCTGCAATTGGCGGTGTCACCAACAATAATGTGCAGGTGGATCGGCTGACCTATGGCTTTAGCCTGGGGCAACGCCTGAGTGCCTATGTCGCGGCGATCGGCGGCACCCACCAGGCCTACGTCCACAGCACCCTCAGCCCCTTCTTCAACGATGCCGATGGCGGCAATGGTTCCCTGTCGCCCTTCAGCCAATACAGCCCGATCTATCGCATCGGCGGCGGCACGGGATTTGGGTTCAACTATCGCTTTGACGACGCGGGCACGCTGTCGCTGTCGCTCGGCTACCTGGCCGACAACGCCGCCAATCCTGGCGAAGACAGCGGCTTTTTTAACGGCGACTATGCCGCGCTGGGGCAACTCACCTTCGCCCCCAGTCAGGATTTCAACATCGGACTAACCTATGTCCACGGCTACCATACGGAAGTCGCCAATAGCGGCATTTCCACACCCAACGCCATCTTTGATCTGGGGCTGGGCAGCGGCCGGTTTTTTACGGGCACGGTTCCTGCGAACGCGCTGCATGGGGCGCTGGGCGTGCCTGCTGTCACCAATTCCTATGGTCTAGAACTGGCGTGGCGCATCAGTTCTGGCATCAGCCTCAGCGCTTTTGGTGGCTATACCAACCTGACGCTGCTGGAAACCGGGCGCGGCGATATCTGGTATTACGGGCTGGGGCTAGCCTTTCCTGACCTGTTTGGTGCAGGAAACCTGGGCGGCATCATGGTGGGCGTGGAACCCTACCTGACCGGGTTACGGGGTCAGTATACCCTTGCCAGTTTGGGACTGGAGAACGATACGTCGCTGCATATTGAGGCTTTCTACCGCATCCGCGTCACAGATAATATTTCGATTACCCCTGGCGTGATTGTGGTTACGGCCCCAGAGCAAAACCGCGATTTGTTTGATGCGTTTGTCATCGGCACGCTGCGGACGACGTTTCAGTTCTAGAAAAAGCGGATGAACGACACAGAAAACCTGAACCCGCCTGCGATGCTGGAGGCAATTCTTGCGGACACGGCCGCCCTCGATTTTCAGATGCTCTCGGAACCTCTGACGGGGGCGCTGCTGCGATCGCTCTGTGCCAGCAAACCGGGCGGGCGGTTTCTGGAACTGGGTACGGGCACGGGTGCGGCGACGGCCTGGATGCTGGACGGCATGGATGCCCGGTCTACGCTGTGGACGGTGGATTGCGAGGCAGGGCTGGTGGCGATCGCCCAGGCTCACCTTGCCGCCGATCCGCGTGTGTCTTTTTTTCGTGCAAGACGGCGGCCCATTTCTAGAGATGCTGGCGCAGCAGGGCGAGTCTTTTGACCTGATCTTTGCCGACACCTGGCCCGGCAAATATACCCATCTGGATCTGGTGCTTTCGCTGGTGAAACCAGGCGGGCTGTACCTCATCGACGACATGTTGCCCCAGGCAAACTGGCCAGAAGGGCACGCGCCCAAGGTAGCCGCACTGATTGCTGATTTAGAACAGCGGAGCGAGTGGGCGATCGCCAAACTAGCTTGGGCCAGCGGCATCGTTCTGGCTACGCGCCGCCCGTTTTTGCCGGTGCATCCTGAGCGCCGTTGAGATCAGGTCAGCTCAAGTCAGGTGTTTTTCAACCGTACGAAGACTGCACCGCGCTGCACTTTGGTATCGCTGCCGTAGCTGGTGATGGTCAGCGATCGCAGATGATCGAAAAACGGCTTGCCTGCCAGTTCTGCCAGCTTGAGGGCTGGGATGCGTTGCTCTAGCGGCTTGCGGACGCTATCCCAGTCGAGATAGAGATAGCCGTCGTTTTGGGGTGCGAGGGGGGCGATCGCCTCCTGGAACGATTGGGCAGTCACCAGCGACTTCTGGGGATGCTTCAGAATTTCGTCCATTGCCTCGACCGAAGTTGTGAAAATTTCGTACTTATCGAGCATGGTGTGAGCGCCCTGCACGTCGGCCTGGAGTTCTGCGCCCCGCCGCTTGCTGCTGGGCGAAAGCTGCGTCCAAGTGTAGACGCGGCGATCCTCCAGGGTAATTGGGCCGACTGTGAGGCCGCGTCGCTGGGCGATCGCATTCAGCTTCTCGATCCCCGCAGCGGTCTCCGGCGATTTCTCTGCCACAAAGACCCACTCTGGCTCTCGTCCTGGCGGCGACACCAGTCCCAGCGCAAACTCCCGATTCACCCAGGGCACTAGGTCTTCCTCAAAGGTCACGCCCCATTGATCTTCCAGCGCGGCGATCGGCTGGCCCAGCAGGGCCGACAGCACGCCATAGTCCTGCAAGCCCTCGGTCAGTTGCCCCCAAAGCTGGCTCAAGTCCGTCCCCGATGCGGAAAAAGGCGTAGCAGGGGGAATAAACTGCAACGCGCCGACGGGTTCCGTCAGGGCTGGCTTGTGGGCCGTCAGCGGTTGCCCCGGAGCCGCCAGCAGCGCCGTCTCTGCCAAAAGCCCCTGCCGCGCCAGTTCAATGCCCGCCACTAGACTCTCAAACTGGCGATTCTTGCTGCTGCTCAGGCTGCCCAGCGGATTCTGGCTGCCCAGCCACGCGCCTAGTTGCGGCAGGTTCACAAACGTCAGCCCAATCTGGCGCTCTGGCAGGGCCGCCAGCGCATCCTGATATTTCTGGCTGCTTTTCAGGCTTAGGTCTGGCGCTTGCACGTTGTTGATGGCATCGCGCAGAACTTTGGGATAGTTGGCAAACAACACGAAGCGATCGCCCACCACTGCGCTAGCCAGGGTCGGGGTCGGCGTTCCTGTTTCTGCCGATGTCGCCCCTGGCCCCTGCTCGTAAATGACTTTGACACCAGAATATTGCTCAAATACCAGATTGCTTCCGGCGATCGCCCGCTTCTGCCAAAAAAGCTGCACAAACTCCTTCGCCTGCTGCGGGTTTTCGGTTTCCAGTGCTAGCAAGTAGCCCGGTTGTTGCCCGTTGGTCGGAGTGCGGTCGATGTCGGGAGTGGTGACTGCGAGCGTGATTTCGTTCCCCAGCCAAGGCTTAATATCCGCGTCATAGCTCAGCCCGCGACTGGTCAGCAGCGTCCGCTCCAACGCCTCCAGTTCCTCCCGCGCTTTGCGGCGATCGCCCAGCGACGACACCGCCAGTCGAAACGCCCGCAGTTGCTCTGGCTTTACCAGCAGCGACACCATTGCCGGAGCCTGTTTGGGCACAAACATCGCCGCCTCCGGATTCGCAACTCGTCCCCCTTGCAGCAGCCGCAGCGGACTTTGCCCCACGAGCCAGTAAAAGCCTGCGATCGCCAGCAGCAGCAGCGTCAGCGCCACCGAACCCAGCGCCAGGTAAAACGAGCGAGCCTTCATGAACCCATACCAGCGAAAGTTTTGCCAAAAGTCATGCCAAAACTTAGTGTAGTACCGCAGGGGGATCGCGGATTGGCGAATCCTGGGAAAGTCGCCCCTGAACAGCTTTTCCCGCACAAAATCGCCACAATCTCTGTAGTGAACTTCACGCCAAATTCAATCTTCCAACCTCAACTTCCCAAACTCCAACTTCAATGACAGAATCAATGCCCGTTTCAGAAAACGCCGAACTCTCTAGTCCAACCGATCTTGTAGACATTGCAGTCGTCGGCGCAGGGTTATCCGGCCTCGTCTGCACCCAGCGCTTGCATCGGGCAGGCTATCGGGTTGTGGTTCTAGAAAAATCGCGGGGACTGGGCGGCCGCATGGCGACGCGGCGATTGCCCGACACCTGCGCCGACCACGGGCTGCGCTGGCTAGAAGCCCAGGGTCCCCAGTCGCAGCAGTTGATTCAAGCAATGCTGGGGCGTGGGTTAGAGCCGTGGGCAGGGACGGTGTATCGCTGGCAGCCCGACGAGTTCGTTCCCCTGCCCGCTCCTCCCCGCCATGTCGCAGCCGACGGCATCACCGCTGTCGCAAAACAGCTAGGCGCAGGGCTGGAGATTTGGCGGGGGCAGCGGGTGGTGGTGATTTCACCAGCAGCTCAGGGCTGGGAACTGACCCTTGAGTCGCTGGCAGGCGATCGGCAAACGCTTCTGGCAAAAGCGCTGGTGATGGCGATCCCGGCTCCCCAGGCGCTCGATTTGCTGCAACCGCTCAGTTCCGTTTTGGAGGCAGACTTGCTAGAGGCGCTGGCTGCGGTGCAGTTTAATCCCTGCATTACGGCGATCGCCTGCTTTTCGGAGGCTGAGCGGGCGCTGTTTGAAGCGTTACCCTGGGCAGCGGTGCAGTGTCCCCCAGAGGCTCCCGCAGCCTGGATTTCGCAGGAAAGTTCCAAGGGGCGTAATCCTGATTGTCCCGCGCTGGTGGTTCAGAGCAGCGCTGCCTTTGCCGCAGTACACCTTGATGAGCTTGACCTGACAGCCGCGGGAACGGCGCTGCTGGACTATGCAAAAATGCACCTGCTGTCGGAACTGCCTGCGCCGCAGATCCTGCCCCAAGTCTTGCAAGTGCATCGCTGGCGATATGCAATCGTGCGATCGCCCTATTCCCAAACTTATCTGTCGGCATCCCAACCCGCGCCCTTGGTGCTGGCGGGCGACTGGTGTAGCCCCAACGAAACCCCGAACCCTGGCATTGAGCAGGCGCTAGAGTCCGGCATTGCGGCTGCCAACGCGATTAATGTCCTGCTAGACAGCCGCCCATTGCCAGGGGTGGACTATTCTGCGCCTTCTTCTGCGCCTGTGCCGCTCCGGTTTTGATCGGTTTCTTCATCCATCTGAGATCCGCCAAAGCCCGGACGACGACGACCAAAGCGTCCGGTATTGGTGCGCTTGCGGAACTTGCGGGCATAGGCTTGGTTACGGAGTGCTTTTTCTTTTTTCTGGTTGCGGCGCTTAGCCATTCTTGACCTCGTTTTGTAAGGATTGACTGGGTTCAGTGATCAGGAGCGGATTGTGAAAAAATCTGACCTGTGGGCAAATTCAGGTGTAGCGCAGTGCAAAATAGCCTTTCTGCAACGCGCAATTCCTGAGATGCTAAATGCACAGAATCTCAATTCTATCATGCTCAGGAGTCACGAAATGTCTGCAACTAGATGGTCGAGCGATCGCTGCATATGGCGCTGGACGTGTTCGTAGCAGGCATTGACATAGGCGCGATCGCCCGCTGCTTCTGCTCCATATCGCGGAAACCAGACAGGTTTGCACACCCGCGTATGAATCGTCATCGGGAGTGGCAGGTTTGGCAACGGCCCCAGCCCCACACCCCACGGCAGCCCCAGGTAAACCGGAAATACGCCCGGATTTACGCCATTAATCCAGGGAAATAGCCCCCACCGATGCAACTGTTCCACCAGCGGATAGGCATCACCCAGCACGATCAGCGTGTCGTGGGCTCCGTGAGAAATGACCGGGATAATCGGCAACTCGTAGCGCAGCGCCAGCTTGACAAACGCCTGGTTGTTGAACAAACAAATGCGATCGCGCAAATGATGGGGACGAAACAGATCACGCACGCCGCCGGGATAGACCAATACACTGGCTCCCTGATCTAAAGCGGCGATCGCCATTTTGGGATGGGCCACTACCGCCCCCAGCTTTGCCGCCGATTCTGACAGAGACGGGTGCAGTTTCCACGCGTTGGCATCCATCAGCCCGTAGGCGGGACGCTCCACACCAAATCGCCGAAACCAGTCCAGCATCATCATGAACATATCGGGCGCTGCAAAACCGCCATTGTGTGCCCCCACTATCAACACCTGCCCAGATGCGGGAATATGTTCCCAGCCAGCGGTCTGCACCCGAAAGTAATGGTGATAGGCCCACTCCCACCAGGGCAAACAGGCCCGAATAAAGCCGGGATCACGCCTGTTCAGGCACCATCCTGGGGAAGAGGGCGGCACGGGGTTTTTGTCGGACTCATCGGAGGTCGAGCCAGGATTGGGTTGGGGATGGGCGATCGCGTCGGTTAAACCTGCTTCAGTCGAACTAGCTTCAATCGAACTAGTCGAGGTAATCGGGCGTTGGGACATACAACTGCCAGGGTGACTGCCAAAGTGCTACGAAACGCCCGTCGCATAGTTTTCTAGAACACATCGCAGATGGGCCGAACTTCACCCTATCATTGCTGGCTGCATTATTGCTGGCTGCCAATGCCTATCGCCCGACTGCCCATAAAATCAGCCTATAAAATCAGCCCAAACCCTCCCCACACGAAAAAGCGCCCCCCACAGGAGGCGCTCAGAGAGAAGCTAATCAGACAGACTCAGCAACAGCGAAGCCGAA
>NZ_JACYLP010000051.1:0-114798 GCF_015272455.1 Thermoleptolyngbya sp. C42_A2020_037 | reverse complement strand
AACATTTCCTAAAAGTTAGCTGGTTGCAGGCACTCCCATCAGGGGGTGCCTTTTCTTATGCCGATTCCTCGGTATCGAATGAAATACGGTAAACACCGTCACAATTTATAGATTTTTGCAAAGTTCCGCAAATCCTCGCCGTGCTTCTGCTGCTAATTTTTTAGAAAAAATTAATCTTTAGCCTTAATAATGTGATCCAGACAACAATGATGGGCATAATGCTAGTTAACATACGGTTAACCCTCCTATATACAGCAGTGCCTTAGCTAAGGAGGACTGCATCTTGGAGGTCGTTCACCTGACCGGACTGACTTAACTGTTGCAACGATGAAGTATCAAGACTTTGGTCTGATTACCGTAGGACAACGCCACACCCGATCGCTAGATGCAGAGGGAGCCGAGTTTACCTGGCGTTCCGACTGGGTAGAACTGACCCTAACCTTTCGCAATCCCTCCCTGGCTGAACAATGGGCCGTCGAGTCTGGCGTTTTTGAGGTTGCCCTTAACGTCGTCGAACAAGTTCCTTTTCTCTGCTTTCGGATTTTCCAGGTTGACAAGTACGCCGGGCCCGGACGAACAAAGCCCGCAACCCTGGTTCTCCCTTGGCAGGAATGCCCATTTCACCTCTGTCAACTCCATCCAGAGCAACTGCCTAACTTTGACCCTGTCTTGCACAATCCCAACTTTCAACTGCCCCTGGCGGTGGTGCTGACTGATTTGGAAACCAAGCGAGTGAGAGCTGTGCGGCAATTTGCCCTCGGTTCTTTTCTGTCTCGCTCCTTTGTGGAGGCTTTGCTAAAAACATTCCCTCACTACACTCGCCTCTCCTACCCAAACGCCGTTGACCGCATCCTGGCAAAGCATCAGATAAACACGATTGGTGATAGCGCCCGGATTCGATGTCGTTCAGAGCAGTAGCGCGGCAGAAAGCACGAATCGTTGCACGACAATGCCGCACAACGATTCACTCTAGAGGAGACGTTTCAGGTTCTAGCGAGCGCTACGAACTTTTTCCCAGGCGTAGTGAATTACCGCTTTGCTCTGATCCCAGGTGCCGGGGTTCTTCTCTTCCCAAATGCGGCGAGCGTCTTGCTCCACGGCAGACCAAGGGCTGCTGCGGAAGGGTTCGCGAGTAGCCAGGCTATAGCCATAATTCAGCGCCGGGCGGAGCTCATCATACTGAACGCCCTTGTTGGACAGCTTCTCGTTGTAGAAAGCGCGGAAATCGGCATCATAGTCAGCAAAAGGACGGGCTGCCGGGATTTCCTCGATCTCTACATCCTGACGACGAAGCGTTTCCTTGATGGTTTCAATCTTCTCGGCAACTTCCTTACCCAGAACAATCTCTTCAACCACCCGAGCAGTTTTGCCAACCAGGGCGATTTCATCCATCTCCACCATCTCGAAGGAGCGCTCCTGGAACAAATCAGGGCGAATTTCGACCTGGCGATTCACCGGGCGACGGCTGACGCGCAGGGTCTCATCGCGCAGAGCCACATTCTGAGAGACTTCACGCTCAGTGACAACAGAATAAATCCGCATCCGACCGCGCTCAACGGCAGTCTTACCAACTTGCAGATCTTCTTCGATCACTTCTAGAACGTTTTCATCCCGTGCAGGATCGCTGAGGGTCAGGTTCGGATTTACCTTCTTAAGCTCGGCAACGCGATCAGCAATCACAACCATGTTGAAGTTGGACATGATTTCGGCTGCGCGAGTAGCAGTACTGTCGGTCACGTTTGCAGTGATAATCGTGCCGCCTTGACGAACCCCTTCCAAATACACTTCGGCATCGGAAGCGGGTAGATTTCTGCGAAGATTCTCCAGCTTGGGCACGTCATCTTCGTCGTCGTTGGTCAGAATGTCTAGGTCTGCCAAGGCAAATCCTTCATCATGCAGAGCGGTATAAGCACGCATCCCTTCTTCGCGATCATCAAACAAACCAATAACAGTTTTCATGAATTCGTCCTTTCGTGACTAACGATATGGGGTCAAAACGTAACCGAATCCCCTGTTCTCGCTACAGAGGCTACCTTAGATAGGCTTACCCAGCCCATCTCAACCGCGGAGAAAGCTCGTACCATCGATCTTCTAAAAAACTTCTACTCTCACTAGAAACTGTAGAGGAATAGCTATTCGCCACTCTCCTCAACGCTGATCTGCTCGATATCTGCGACTTCATAGCGCAAAGTGATTACCTGAGGAATACTCTCCGTGACTCGACGCTTTGAAATTCGCACCTCTTCTCGAAGCAAAAGCTGCTTTCTGCTCACCAATACTTCTTCCAAGATGGGGATAATTTGTACACCGTTTTCTTCGCGAATTTGCGGTGGGTCACCTTGGATGGGCTGGTTTCTAGGAATATGTTCAACGATCAATTCCTCACGCATCACTGGTGATTCAAGGACTTGCTCTACTGTGTCAAATATTGTGTGTACCTGTACCTTGCCGCGAGTGACTTGTTGAACAGTTAAAGCCGCTTCTTCGGCCATTATCGGTATGACAATCTCTTCATCAGGAATAGCCTCACGATTAGAAACGGCATTAGAAATTGGAGGCTGATTGGACTGAAATGGCACGCTTGAAGCAACGGCTAAAGTCTCTTCGGGTGTTGTACGAACTTGAGTCTCTACTTGGGTTGCTGCTCCTGCTGACCGTGCTTCGTGATTGATTGAGGCATTCGTTTGAGGCGCTACTTGAAAGTCTACTGCGGGCTGAACATAGTTGGGTGGCTCATTCTCAAACGCGGTACGTTCAACTTCAACAGAGCCTCTTTGAACTGCTACTACTTGCTGGACGACCGTTGTAACCAGCCTTTTAGAGATCCGCACTTCTTCCCGTAAAATAAGCTGCCTTTCGGCAACAGCAACTTCCTCAAAAATGGGAATAATATGAACGTCGTTTTCATCCCTTTCTGTAGGGATCTCTCCCTCGATCACTCGATTGAATGGAACCCGCTCTACGATGACTTGTTCATGCACAAGGGGTGCATTGACTATCTCCTCGCGACTTTCTACTCGCTTATTAACTCGAATTTTGCCCCGCTCAACCTGCTGCTTGCTAACAGACACCTCTTCTTGAATAACCGATAGGACTTCCTGCTCAGCAGGAAAAACTTCTCGCTCAGTATCAGTACTGGAGGTAAAGTCAGGTGGTGTAGGAGTTAAATCGGGCAAGTTAGATGTTTCTTCCATGAGAGAGTTGATCGTAGAATCGCTTGCTGCGGACTGCTGACTGGCAGGCTGATGGCTGGAATAGGGAGCCTCGGCTGAGGAGTCTCTTTGCTGCGTATGTTGCCGTCGAGACCGTAGCAGAATGAGCAGCAATAACCCTAGAAAAGGTAACAGTAGCCATAGCCAAAAGGGGAAACCCACAAGTAGCTGATTGCTGGGGTCTGCGGGTAAAAACCTGCTCTGTGGACTATTTCCTGGTTCCATAGAAACTGATACGCCGTCCGTTGCTGGTAAATTTGCGATCGCCCAGGGAGCTATCTGCACCTCAGAAGCTTTTAGGAGGAGAGCTTTCCTTTTAAGAACAGTTTGATGCTTACAGCATTTTCTTGCGGGGTGAGGCACACGCTGCCCTCACGAGGCAAGGGCTTATTGACCATCCGTGTGCCTCACTAGCTTCAAAAATGCTGTAGCCTGATTCTGGAATACGAATGGATAGGTCGTCGCAATCACAGCTTCTAGCCCAGCGGAGCCAAGACGCACATTTGCAGATGTAAGCATTGCAGCCACATTGTCTTTGTAATGGGCGATCGCAGTAATGGAGCCATAAATCCTATAGATGCTTACCAAAGCTAGTAGGGACGCCGGCAACGGAATGAGATCACTGCTCCAACAGTCCACGCACACTCTTGTCGCACAACATCACTCCAAGGAGCATCACTGGCTAACAGTTAACCTGCTGCTCTATGGGATATGTCTATGGAACATGCAGGCTAATCAGTTGAATGGAATCTCGATATCAGCCCCAGACCAAGCCGTAATACTAAACCCCTGAAGTTTCCAGAAGGAACCAGGCTTCTGGCTCAAACATTCTAAACAACATCAGGACTTAAGAACCGTTCATGAAATCTAGCGAAACCAGAGTTGCTGAAGCTTTGAATATTAAAACCATACTTATCCTCAAGTGGTATGTTTTCCAGGCTACTTAAGAACAATCAAGGATCAGACTCGACAGCAGAACACCTCGACTGCACTACATTTCAGCGCTGCAAGTACGCAATGCAAAGACACCCTGAGAATGAAGCAAACTACGGTGTTCTCTTAAGGACTCCAAACCCTATTCGAGGCTAGCCTATTACGGCAAAAAAGCAAGGTTTGGTGGCGCACAATTTGTGAGTATGCACCTGCACATTTTGAGCAAACTTGTGCAGCAGCTAGCATTTCTCGCTCTGTAGCAAACTAAACTTGCCTGAGATCAAAGTCTTTCAGACAGGTGCATAAAGGTGGATAAAAATCAAGTTCAACGAGAGATCGCATAGTCGGAACCGGAGAACCGAGAACAGGGTGAGATGATTGTGATGATCTGAGACTGAATGGCTCTAATCAACCCGTAATAGACAAGGATCTGATACAGGGTTTGCGATATATCCTTGCTTCAAAAGCGCTTTTTTTTAGAATGTGACGAATGGAGGAATGATTGAGAGCTAAGCGAATTCAGCTTGAAACTAACGCGCCAGGGTTCAATTGTTTTCTGGCTCTATATTTTTGTATGGAAATGTGTAGAACTCTTGTGTTGTTGTGTTGGCAACTGGAACAGTCGTGTCAGACGTTTGTATTGAAATCCGTGCATCATGCGAGCCGTACTTGTTACGGGCAGAATTACGCCCAGAAAATTTTATTGTTTTAAGGGACTTCAAGCCTCCTTTACGGGCGCATCCCACTTTTGTAGCCCTCACCCTAAATCCCTCTCCCAAAGCGGGAGAGGGACTTCCAATCCAGCTCCCCTTCTCCTTATTTTGGGAGAAGGGGCTGGGGGATGAGGGCAGATTGAAAGTTGCACATTGCGTGGGATTTTGGATTTTGGATAGGCAGACTGAACCGCCAAAATCCAAAATCCAAAACCCAAAATCGACCTTATCTGTTCTTACTCATTCACGCCAGGGTTGCTCCGCATTTCGCGGTGCAGGCAGCGCAGCACTTCGCCGGGTTGCTCGGCATTGAGGACGATGCCGTTGGGCGGAAATTCCAGGGCACGGGTCCACTCGAAGCGTTCGGCATAGCGGAGCAGGTGCAGGCGGTCGATCGCCAGTTGCGCGTCTTCGGGCAGGCCGATGATGTAGTGGCGCAGGCGGCGACGGTGGGGCAGTTCGCAGGTGAGCGGGGGCAGCGAAAACTGGGTCGCCTCCGAGCGTGGGGACGACCAGGTGTATTGAACTGTCAGCATTTGGGGTTTCCTCCTGGAAACGAGTGGGGTAGGAAACCCCGAAATGTTGGCCGCCCCCGGAGGTGAAGCACTGGGACAGGGCGGCCTACAATGGACGCAGCCCTGAGACAGGCTGGATCTGTCGAGGGGTCAGGCGTTGGTGGGTGCTGGACACACCTGCCAATGCCGTGGATGACTAAACGACCAAAATTTCGGGGGAAAGGTAAGCCGCGCTGACTTGGGGTCATTCACAGCTTGATGGTTGATTGTAAGGGATGCGATCGCCCCTGGCAAGAATAAAGTTTCATAGGTTCAACATTAAGCACAACGAGTACAACATCATTGAGTAAACCTGTAATTAGTTGCCGCAGCGAGAAAATAGCTTGATACTGAAAGAGAATCCCGACGTGCTGAGACGCTGCTATGAGTGCCTCCTCTGCCTATGAATATCAGGTTGGCGGCAGGCTGCCCGCAGGCGCACCCAGCTACGTGGTGCGACAGGCAGACGACGAGCTATATCGGGCGCTCAAGGCTGGCGAGTTTTGCTATGTGCTGAACTGTCGGCAGATGGGCAAGTCTAGCCTGCGCGTGCGGACGACCCAGCGCCTCCATGCGGAGGGCTGGAGTTGCGGCGTGGTGGATCTGTCGAGTATTGGCAGCCGCGACATTACGCCCGATCAGTGGTATGCCGACTTGATTATGCGCCTGTTGCGGAGTTTTCAACTTGCCAAGCAAGTGCCCCTGCGGCAATGGCTGGCAGAGCGTCAGGACTTGTCGCCAGTCAATCGGCTGGGCGAATTTTTGACCGAAACGCTGCCTGCGCTGGTGCCATCGCCGATTGTGATTTTTGTGGATGAGATTGACAGCATCCTCAGTTTGTCGTTCAACACGGACGATTTTTTTGCGCTACTGCGGGCTTGTCATGATGCGGGGCAGTTGACCTTTGCGCTGCTGGGCGTGACGACACCCTCTGACCTGATTGCTGATAAGACGCGCACGCCGCTGAATATTGGTCGGGCGATCGCCCTCACTGGGTTCCATCTCGACGAGGCCGAGCCGCTGCTGATGGGGCTGGAGGGCAAGGTCGATCATCCCAGAGCCGTCCTGCGCGAAATCCTTGCCTGGACAGGCGGGCAGCCGTTTCTGACGCAAAAGGTGTGTCAACTGGTGGCCCAGCACAGCCAGCTAAACGCCACACCTGGCCGCGCCCCGTGGGAAGCGCCCGATTTGCAAACGCCGTTTTTGCAGCAGCTCGTGCGCGAAATTTTGATCAATCACGGCGCTGAGTCGGTGCAGGTGGCGGCAATTGTGGAATCTAAGGTGATTGAAAACTGGGTTGCCCAGGACGAGCCACCGCATTTACGCACCATTCGCGATCGCCTCTTGAACAACGAGCGGCGGGCGGGCCGCTTGCTGGGGCTTTATCAGCAGATTCTCCAGCAAGATCCTGCAACCCTGTCGGTATCCCCGCACTCTATGTTTTCACACCCAGGCGGCGGGCGCTCCACAACCCTGGCCGACGACAGCCGCGACTCGGTGGAACTGCTGCTGTCGGGGCTGGTGGTCAAGCAAAACGACCGCTTGCAGGTTTACAACCGGATTTATGAGCGCGTGTTTAATGCGGCCTGGGTCGAAAAGCAACTCTCGGCGCTGCGTCCCTACGCGGCAGCGCTGGATGCCTGGTTGCAGTCGGGTGGACTGGACGAGTCGCGGCTGTTGCGCGGGCAGGCGTTGGCCGATGCCCAAACCTGGTCGGCTGGAAAAAACCTGCCTGCCGATGACTACCGATTTTTGGCGGCCAGCCAGGCCCTCGACCAGCGGGATATGCAAACGGCGCTGCGGGCCGCAGAGCAGGCTAATGAAATTTTACAAACTGCCCAGTTGCAGGCGCGGCGAACGCTTCAGCGGGGGATTGTGCTGCTGCTTTTGGCAGGAGTGGGGTTGGCGGCAGCGGCGATCGCCCTTTCGGTTAGTCTATGCCAGGTTCGGGGCTAAACTCTAGCCGATATCGGTAGAGCGCAACGGGGCGATCGCCCGCCGCAAAGTAATCGGGGTCTTGGGGCGACAGATAAATTGCCGTCACTTGGTCAGCGGTGATGCGGGGCAGTTCATCGGGATGCAGTTGATAGGCCGTGCTGGTTTCTACCGTATTGAAGTAGATTTGCGACGATCCTAAAAACTCCTGCTGAAAGACCTCTGTCGTGATGAACTCCAGCGGGCTAGGCGTTTCCACTCCCCGCGCCACCACCGTAGACACCAGTTCCCTGGCCCCCAGCACGCTGTCTTCGGACTCGTCGCGCAACAGCGTAATCTGACGGTTGGGATTTTTGGGATCAACCTTCACCGCTAGCACTGGACTTTTTTCACCGGGCTTGTCCAGATACGCTTTGGCCAGGTTCAGCCCGTTAAACGCGCGATCGGCAACAATTTGCGGCTTGCCCAACAGCGACGGCGGCAGCGGCAGCCCCCCAAAGCGATTAGGCAGCGTTGCCACAAACCGCGCCTGAAATGGCACTGGCTGGTTGAGATACTGCCGATTGCCCTCAAACCCAGGGGTTGTGATCTCTGGGGCCAGCGGCGCGACCAGATCCACCAGCGTCGTGGTTACGTCCCAAGTGCCCTCAAACCAGTCGGGATAGACCAGATCGCCCTTGGCGCTGGGCAAGAGTGGCTTGCTTTGCCAGTCGGGAAACCGGGCCAGGCGATCGCCCAACGGCCCTGCCTGCGCGGTTCCCGCTGCTCCCAGCCCAACCCACAGCAGCAGCAGCGCCACCGCCAGCCCTATATATCGAACGCAGCACCGTCTCCTAAAAACTTTCTGGCCCGCCGCCGCTTTCCGGGATAAGAGGCCTGCTGGCGTTTTAAGAAGCCTCAAAGATTGCCCCCCTGCACGCGCGAATGCCCTCAGAGATTTTACGGAGGAGGGTATGAGGCGCAGCATGAGACCAGGTATCAGAACGAGTGTTAGCAATTTTGCGGAGACCCCTGCCAGAGGTTTTGCAACGCGGGGAGCGATCGCTCTTGGTTGAGATACCGGCTTGGCCGGGCACCTTCCTATGGGTATCGGCTTTTGGGGATAGGCTTTGTGCAAAGCTAACATACAATAAAAGTCTAAGTTTAAGGGGATTTTTAGCAGATTGTTAGAAGCTTCTGCAAGCGCTCTGGGTGCCTACGCTCAATGCAGAACGCTCGCCACAATTCTGGGAAGTTTTGAGAAACTCAGGATAATTACTGGGAGCATGACCCAGTAAATCTCAGCAACCGCTCGGCACATCGCCGATAAATTACCGAGATGAATCTAATCTGAGTATTAAAATCTAATTTTCTAAAATTCTGCCCAAATCGACTCTTTGGGAACAATACAGAAGAACAAGCTTGCTCTATATAGGAATTAAGGCTGCTTCATTCGAGCGAAGACGAGCGAAGATGCTGGATTAGTCGTTTTTATTACCAGGGGTATGTATCCGCCGAGTGCGGTCTATGAATCATTCTCAGTTTGAACAGTGGCTCCGGGCACTCTCGTGCGATCGCCCTCCTGATGGCAATCTAGCAAGTCCACTCCTGCAATCCGTTGCTGCTCTGGGTGACCCTTCGCAGGTGTCTGTATGGCTCGATCACTTGCCGCTGGGCATTGCAATTTATCAACAAGATGGCCGCGCTGCGTTTCTGAATCGAATGGCGCGGGAAATGCTTGGCGTGTCTCTAGACCCCTTTTCAGAAGACACCCGTCCAATCTTGCAGGCCGGCACAGGGCGGCTGTATGCGACCCAAGCATTGCCAAGCTCTCGCGCCCTGCGTGGCGAAAGCTGCACAGCCGACGATTTGGAAATACGCCGTGCAGAGCGATCGCTGCTGCTGGAAGCGCGGGCCGCGCCATTGTGCAACAGCCAAGGCGAGGTGGTGGGCTGCATTGTCGTGTTTCAAGACATCACCCTGCGACGGCAGATCGAGCGATCGCTCGTCACCCAAAACCACGCCCTGCGGTCGGAAATCACCCAAAAAACAGAGGCCTTGCAGCGCCAAGAATCGGAAACACAGGCCTTGCTCGATGCCATTCCCGACCTAATTTTTCGCGTTAGTCCCCAGGGCATTTATCTGAGTTATCTCAAGACGAATTATTTGATAGATATTATCCCACCAGATATTAACCCGGTGGGAATGCATATTTCCCAGCTTTTGCCGCCAGAGGTCGCCCAGCGCAAGCTGCACCACCTAGAAAAAGCCTTTGCCACGGCCCAGATTCAGGTCTATGAGCAGCAGGTTTGGTTTGGCGATCGCCTCCAGCATGAAGAAGTCCGCATTGTGCCCTATGGCCCCACCGAAGCGCTGACGATGATTCGCGATGTCACCGACCGCAAAGCCTCAGAAGACGCGCTGCGCCAGAGCGAGGCCAGGTTTCGCGCCGCCTTTGACCACAGCGCCGTGGGCAGTTCCATCACCGCTCTCAGCGGACAAATCCTGGCGGTCAACGCTGCTTGTTGCGATCTGCTGGGCTATACCGAAGACGAACTGCGATCGCTCACGTTCCAGGCCGTTTCCCATCCTGAAGACCTGCCGACTGATTTGGCCCTAGTGCAGGAATTAATCGACGGCAAGCGAACCTCTTTTCAGATGGAAAAGCGCTATATCCGCAAAGACGGAGAAATTGTTTGGGCACTGCTGAGTGTATCGCTGGTGCGAGATGCACGACAGAACCCGCTCTATCTGCTGGCGCAAATGCAAGACATTACCCGGCAAAAACAGGCCGAAGAGATGCTGATTCGAGCCAATCAGGAGTTAGAAGCCCTCGTCAACATTGACGGACTCACGCAAATCGCCAACCGCCGCCGCTTTGACCAGCACCTCAACCAGGAATGGAATCGGCTCTTGCGAGACCAGCAGTTTCTCTCGCTGATTTTGTTTGATGTAGACGAGTTCAAGCGCTATAACGATTGCTACGGTCATCAGGAAGGCGACGACTGCTTGCGAAAAATTGCCCAGGCAGCCAAGTGCTTGGTGCAGCGTCCAGCCGATTTGGTGGCCCGCTATGGCGGTGAAGAGTTTGGCGTGATTTTGCCCAACACAGATTTAAAGGGAGGGCGGGCGATCGCCGAAAAGATTCGCCTCGGCATCCAGGCGCTGGGCATCCGCCATGAGTATTCTCGCGTGGCCCAGGTCGTGACGGTTAGCGTCGGCGTGACCAGCCAGATTCCTACCTCTACGCAAACCATCGATGTCCTGATGGCGCAGGCCGACCAGGCGCTCTACAACGCAAAGCGACGGGGACGAAACCGCACGGTGGTCTATCGGGACTTCGACATGCCCTAATCAGGCTTCGCAGATGCAGCAACTCTAGTAGGACAAATGAGTACCGACGGTAGTATTTGCACAGATTGCTTAATTTAAGCGAACTCAAGTAAGCGAACTCAAGATATTACGAAGTTTATTGGTATTCGTGAAATTTATTTACAAATTGAAATATAAAACTTCGTGACGAAAATGAAAGCAAGGTTCCGATTTTTAGGGATTCATTTCTTAAAGAAACAAGTCTATATTGTTACGTTTCATCACTTCAGAGAAATCTTCAGAAGTCCTTGCGCCAAGACTGTTTCAGGCTGTTTGAAACCCCTCTTTTAGGAATTCATGCATTAAATCTTTTTGCAATCCATCGTTTGAGTTTTTGATCTGCGCTTGAATGAAAGCATTGAAGAGAAGCGCCGCTGCGCGGTCTCCCTGGGTGTTTCGCAAGCTCATTGGTTTTACCGTTGGTTCTACCGAAGGGTGGCATCAAAGAGGATTGGGCGATCGTTAGGGAGCCGTTGCAGGTGCGTCGCCTTAATAAGTCCATCTTTAGGGGTTCGCTGCAATGAACTGGTTTGCCCAACTCACTCGACTCATCCTCGACTTCTATCGAGAGAACCCGGCTGAACTACGACAGTTGCAGGGGCTAAAGGCATGCCGACTGTCTCGCCGCTGGGGCGTGCTGCGAATCGAGTGTCGCGATCGCCAGGTCGCTGAAACCCTCCTTGCTGCTCAAGACTTGCTCAAGGAGCCGATTTCGGAACTCCGCATTGCCCACCAGATTAACATTCTGGTGAAGGGGGTCTTGATTAGCAGCTTAGTCGTTGATCCGTCCAAGCTCACTTTTTCGTAGGCTGTTTCGATCTGGGGCTTTGTAGCCAGCCTTGTGGCAGTGTTCAAGGCTTTTTGATTCGTTCAAGGCTTTTTGATTCGCTAACCTCTCTAATGCTGTTCTTACTCGCTGGGCGATCGCCCCACCCACTCTGCGTTTCAGAAGCCACAAAAGGAAAACTCTGTTTGGGCGATCGCCCAACTGTCACTGCGTCGGGGCGCTGTCACACGCCAGTCTTCTTCTGCATTTCACCGGAATGGATCACGCAGACTGCCCTGAAAGCTTCTCGCTGCTCAAGCTTTCAGGACATACACAGGACATACGCTGTGGTTCTGTTTCAGTGGGTTGTTTTAGCAGGAAGCGCGATCATTAAACCTTCAGCGCTACCAGTTTTTGCACCGCTTCCACAATCTGAGGAGGCTGCACAATCGTCAGATTCTCCAGCGTGCCGTTGTAGGGCGTGGGGATATCCTGCGACGCAAGGCGAATCACAGGCGCATCGAGTTCATCAAAGAGGCGGTCGTTAATCGATGCCGTAATTTCTGCGCCGATGCCGCCCGAGCGCATACATTCTTCCACGATGATCACGCGATGGGTCTTGCGAATCGACGCACCAATCGTCTCAAAGTCCAGTGGCTTCAGCGAAATCAGGTCAATCACTTCCGGGTCAAACCCCTCTTTCTCCAGGGTCTTCACCGCCTGCATCACGTGGTGGCGCATCCGCGAATAGGTCAGGATGGTCACGTCGCTGCCTTCGCGCACGGTCTCCGCTTTGTCCAGCGGCAGCAGGTATTCTTCTTCTGGCAAATCCTGCTTCAGGTTATAGAGCAGCACATGCTCAAAGAAGATCACAGGGTTGTCATCGCGAATAGCAGACTTTAACAATCCCTTGGCATTGTAGGGAGTCGAGCAGGCCACCATCTTTAGCCCAGGCACGCCCTGAAAATAGGCCTCTAGCCGCTGGGAATGTTCTGCGCCGAGCTGCCGCCCCACGCCGCCCGGCCCGCGCACCACCAGCGGAATCTTGAAGTTGCCGCCGGAGGTATAGCGCAACATTCCGGCGTTGTTGGCAATCTGGTTAAACGCCAGCAGCAAAAAACCCATGTTCATCCCTTCGATGATGGGACGTAGCCCCGTCATCGCCGCCCCGACGGCCATCCCCGTAAAGGCGTTTTCGGCAATTGGCGTATCCAGCACACGCAAATCGCCGTATTTCTTGTACAGGTCTTTGGTGACTTTGTAGGAGCCACCATAGTGCCCCACGTCTTCGCCCAACACGAACACGGACGGGTCACGCGCCATCTCTTCGTCAATTGCTTCACGCAGGGCGTTGAACAGGAGGGTTTCTGCCATTGGAATTGCTAATTTTGGTAAATCACTCAATCTAGAATCATACCCTGGTTGTCTCTCATCTTTTTGCAAGCGATGCACTTTTAGACGAGAGAAGCGACCGAGGCTTGACTGGCTAGCCAAACTCGCCAATCCAAAATCGCCAATCGGTACAAGATAGATTCCCGCCAGCGTTGCCGCCTGCGCCGCGCTCTAGGCCAGCACCGACGGCAGCACAAACGCCAGCCCAATCAGCAGCGCCCCAAACAGCAGATTCCAAAAGCGGTGATAGCTGCGAACCGTCCACTTAGCAGGGCAGTCTAGCCGAATCAGGTCTACCCAGGGCATCATGCCGCGTCGGAACCAACCCAGCGCATGGACGGACTGGTGAATGAAGCTTTCGGCCTGACTTGCGCCAAACAAGAAGTTGCCCAAGGGCCCAAAGCGGGACGAATAGCGCAGCAAGATCATCCCCGTCGGGTCTTGCAGCTTGAGTTCTGAACCATAGGCATAGCCAGAGTCGCCTTTGCCAATAATTTCGCCCCTTAGCTTGACCGGACGACCCCGCAGCGGGCTGGCGTAGGGGTCAGACATGAGGGTGAGTATGTCCATCGCCGGGGCGCGGTTGAAGTCGGGATACATGACGAAGGTTTTGAACAGCAGCCCGATGCCGCCACCCAGCAGTGCAGGCGCGGCGATCGCCCCCAGGTTGCTCGCACCGCTTTGGTAGAGGGCGATCGCCACGATCAGCCCCAGCCCAAAGCCAATCCAGTCTGCCCAATACAGCAGCACATCCAGCACAAAGTTGCCATAGAGCCGCGTCTTGTTTAGCCCGCGCCCTTCACGCACCACCTGCGCCATGTCAAACTCTGCACCCAGCCCAAGCTGTTCGGCGTAGGTGCTGAGGGCGCGGACGCGCTTGCCCGTCAGCGGGTGAGTGGAATTTAGCTCCATCCAGGCCGCCCAGGGGTTAAACATATCCCAGAGAAAGACGCGCCCCACCTGCACCGGGCTTGCCGCCACACGGTAGGCCGTGCCCGTGAATCCGGCACTGCTGCTGTCGGCAATGCCCAGCGTGCGAGTGCCTTGCAGCACCTTGCTGGGCTGGGGGTTGCGCTGTCCCTCTTCCACAATGCCGTAGGCGATTTTCACCAGCGCCCGCGACAGGCCGTTGGGGTTGCCCGTCACCTCGGCGGCAAAATGGTCGGCGTAATATTCTCGCGTGCGCGACAGATACAGCACCAGATATTCGCCTAGAACATAGAACACGTAGGCGGCGATCGCCACACTCCGCGTCCCCAGCTTGAGCCGTCGCGCCATTTCGCTGTCGCCCAGCCAGTCCTGCGCCTCTCGCAGATACACGTAAATTAGATACGTAATCTGCACCAGCGTTGCCGCTAGCGTCATCACGGCAAAGTCCCAATGCACGACATGGCCCAGTTCGTGGGCGTAGACCGTGGCCACTTCGTCATCGTCCAGGTACTTAAACAAGCCCTGGCTCACCACCAGCCGCGCCGTGTTGGGCAGCGAGCCGTAGGTAAAGGCGGTGGGGTTGTCGTCGGGAATCAGCCCCAGGCGCGGCTGCGAAAGCTTCTTTTGCTGGCAAACGGTGCGGATGACGCGGCCCGCTTCTGGACTGCGCCGCTCAATATCCGACAGCGAGACCCAGCGCGTGCCATAGAGCCAGCCCTGCACCACATCCATAATCAGCGGCGACAGGAAAAAGATAATGGCGTTGAACAGCAGCGTCGCCCCCAGCGCCAGACCCAGCCCCGCCGTGGGGTTGTCGCTGCCATGCAAAAACAGCAGCGCCAGGCACAGCGCAAACACCATGCCAAACAGCAGCGTGATCGTCATGCCCGATGCCAGGGCCAGGCTGCTGGCCACGCCTTTCATCACCAGCGAGACTCCACCGCGAGGGGCGCGGGTTTTGGTGGGGCTGAGGGCGGACGGTTGGGCATCTTGGGTTTTGGAGTTTGGAGTTTGGATTTTGGGATGCAGGCTGGCTGCGTTGGTGAGGGGTGCTTCGAGTTGGGTTGCTTCGGCTTCGGGTTCGGGAGCCAGCGTGTTGAGGTATTGGCGGGCCCAGAGCTGCACGAATTCTTTTTCGTGGTGCAGCAATCGACGGCAGAGGGCGATCGCCGTCTCGATTTGCCCATTGCCGTTGTAGGCTTTTACCAGCCACATCTGCGCCTGGGCGAAATCTTTGTGATGGGGATTGGCGGATCGGCAGTACGTTTCTAAATGCTCGACGGCTTCGGCAAAGCGCTTGGTTTTCAGCGCATGGTTGCCCCGATTGAACAGGTCGAGGGCTTCTTCGGCGCTGAGCTGGGGCAGGTCGGCGGTGGGGGCATCGGTGGCGGCCGATCCAGCGGTGTCCGGGCCGATTGCAGGCGCAGCGGATAGCGTGGGCAACAGGTTTCTGGCCCAGGTTTGCACTTGGGGCGGCGCGTCGGTGCTGAGCTGCTGACAAAGGGCGATCGCCCGCTCTGCCTGCCCACTGTCGTAGTAAGCCCGTACCAGCCACATCTGCGCCTGGAAATAGAGCTTGGACTGGCGATCGGTGGACTGGCAGCAAGCCATCAGCGCTTGAATCGCCGCTGCATGTTGCTGCTGTTTGACTGCTTGAATGCCCGATTTCAGGAGGTTCTCGGCCGTCATGACTCGTACTCCTCAAAAAACAATGAGGTATCAAATTGAACACGACACCTCTAGGGTTCCCATCTGAGAATCTTCCGTATTCTTCATCGCCAAAACTTGCGTTCCCGGAGTCTGCCCCAACCCCAAAGCCTGATGGGAGTAACCCGATTGGAGGATGCCTCAGCAGGGCGATCCCGCTAAATTACTAAACCATTCCCGCGATACATGAACCCGTATTTAGAGTTTTCAAAGGAAATCCTGAAAATTGCTGTAAAGATGCCGAATGCATCGCTTTGAAGCTTCTGGGTTTGCAGGTTGTGAGATAGTTTCTGATTAATTTTCTGATTACTCTCTACTGATTGCTATTGATTGCTATGGCTTGAGGTTGGCGGCGCTGTGCCAGCAGCAGTTCACGTTTGGCAAGTTTGGGTTGATTTGGCTGATTTCGGGATTTAGCAGGTTTCAATATGAGCGTGAAGGTGTTGCGTCGGGGTTCGCTGTTTAGTGCCGCGCTGCTGCTGTCGGTGGCGGCTGGGGCCTGCCAGGGCGGCCCACCAGGAATGCAGGGTGGGCCGCCGCCGATGCCCGTAGAACTGCAAACGGTGCAGGCTAGCACGGTGGTAGAAACTTCAGAGTTTGTCGGAGCACTGGAGGCGGAAGATCGGGTTGTGCTGCGCCCCGAAGCCGATGGGCGTGTGGTGGAAATTTTTGTGCGTCCGGGGGATGTAGTGCAGGCGCGAACCCCGATTGTGCAACTGCGGGCTGATCGCAGCCGCGCAGAGGTGAGCGGGGCGATCGCCGATCTGGAAGCGGCACAGTCATCTCGAAATACAGCCATTGCACGGCTGCGAGCGGCCGAAGCAGATGTTGCCCGCGCAGCAGCGGATGTCACGCTGGCGGAGTCAGATTATCGCCGCATCGAATCGCTGGTGTCGGCCGGCGCACTGTCGCGGCAAGAGCTAGACCGAGCGCGAAATAACCGCGACACGGCGATCGCCAGCCGTCGGGCAGCCGAAGAAAACGTGCGGGCTGCCGAAGCCTCGCTGCGCGAAACCGAGTCCCAAATTGCCCGCGCCCAGGCAGATCGCAACGTTGCCGTAGAGGATTTGCAAGATCGGCAGGTGATTTCGCCAATTGCGGGCGTGGTGGGCAATATCCCGGTGAAGGTGGGCGATCTGGTAACACCTAGCACCACGCTCACCAGCATTATTCAGAACGGCACGCTGGATTTGAACATTGCCGTGCCCATCGAGCGATCGCGCCAACTCCGGGTCGGACTTCCGGTCGAAATGCTGGATGAACAGGGCCAACCTGCCCTGCGCGGTCGCATTAGCTTCGTTTCGCCGGAGGTCAGCAGCGGCGAACAGTCGGTCCTCGCCAAGGCCAGCTTTACGAACGACGGCAGCCTGCGCGATGGGCAACTGGTTCGCACCCGCGTCGTCTGGAGCAGCCAGCCCGGTCTGCTAGTACCCACTGCCGCCGTTACCCGCATCGCCGGACAGACCTTTGTTTACGTGGCTGAACAGGCCGAAGCCAATCCCGATCAGCCTGCGCCGGCCAATGGCGCACCCGGACAGCCGCCCATGCAGGTTGCCCGCCAGCGGCTCGTGCAACTGGGCAGCATCCAGGGCAACAGCTATCAGGTCATTTCCGGCGTGCAGCCCGGTGAGCAGGTCGTTGTGTCGGGCGTGTTAAACCTTACCGAGGGCGCACCGATTATGCCTGCTCAGGCGATGGCGCAGTAGGGGTTCAGGGTTTGGGATTCGGGGTTCGGTTTTGCATGAACGCTAGCATTCCAACCAGCCCAAACTCTCCTCTTGTTGCGACTTGTATGCCTGACCCCTGACCCCTGACCCCTCATTCCCACCCCTCATGTTTGCCAACTTTTTCATCAAACGACCCGTTTTTACGCTAGTTTGCGCCATCATCACGGTGTTTTTGGGGTTGGTGGTGCTGCCGACGCTGCCGATCGCCCAGTTTCCCGACATCACGCCGACGCAGGTGGTGGTGACGGCAAACTATCCGGGTGCAGATGCAGAAACGGTCGAAAGCGCCGTGACGAATATCCTGGAGCGGGAAATCAATGGCGTGGACGGGCTGCGCTACATGAGTTCTAGCAGCGGCAGCGACGGCACCAGTCAGATCACCGTCACCTTTGCGGCGGGGCAAGATCCGGACATTGCGGCGGTGAACGTGCAGAACCGAGTGGCGCGGGCCGAGCCTCGTTTGCCAGAACTGGTAACCCGAACGGGGATTACCGTAGAGCAGTCGTCCAGCAACTTCCTGATGGCGATCGCCCTCTACCCCACCAACGGCGAATACGACAGCCTCTTCCTCAGTAACTACGCCGACCTGTACATGGTGGAAGCGCTGCGGCGGATTCCGGGGGTGGGGTCGATCCAGATTTTCGGCGAGCGCAAGTTTGCCATGCGCCTCTGGCTTGATCCGGCGCGGCTAGCAGCACGGGGGCTAACGGTGCAGGATGTCACCAGCGCCATTCGCGAACAAAACCTCCAGGTGGGTGCAGGGCAACTGGGGCAACAGCCTGCTGATCCGAATCAGGAATATCAAATCAACCTACGGGCCGATAGCCAGCTCCAGTCCGTCGAAGAATTTGAAAACCTGGTCTTGAAAACTGGTGAAGGCGGCAACCTGGTACGTCTGAAAGATGTGGGTCGGGCGGAACTGGGTGCAGAGAATTATGGAACTTTCTTGACCTATAACGATGTCGAATCCATCGGTTTAGGCATCACGCAGCGTTCCGGTTCCAATGCGCTGGAGACAACGGCCGCTGTTCGCAAAGAGTTGGAAAACCTGAAGCGATCCTTTCCGCCTGGCATTGACTACGCCGTGGCGTTTGACATTACCAGCTTCGTGCAGATTTCCCTGCAAGACGTGGTGTATACGCTGATCACTGCCATCCTGCTGGTGGTGCTGGTGCTGTTCATTTTTCTGCAAGATTGGCGCACTACGCTGGTTCCGGCGATCGCCATTCCGGTTGCGCTAATTGGGACTTTCGTGTTCACTCGCATTTTCGGCTTCTCGATCAACACGCTGACCTTGTTTGGTCTGACGCTGGCGACGGGTGTGGTGGTGGACGACGCGATTGTGGTGGTGGAGGCGATCGCCGCCAAGGTGCAAGATCGCGGCATGAACCCATTCCGCGCAGCGGCCGAAACCATGAAAGAACTGTCTGGCGCGGTGATTGCGACTTCGCTGGTGCTGATGGCAGTATTCGTTCCGGTGGCGTTCTTCCCTGGCACGACGGGCGCAATCTACCGCCAGTTCGCACTGACGATTGCCTTTTCCATCGTCGTGTCTACCTTCAATGCGCTGACCTTTTCGCCTGCGATGTCGGCGCTGCTGCTGCGGCCCCGTTCCGACCACCAGGGCTGGCTGGGGCGACAGTTTGAGCGCTTCAACGGATTTCTGGACAAGGTGCGGCAGCGCTATCAGCGATCGCTCACGGTGTTGTCTCAGTTGAAGTATTGGGTGCTGGCCGGGTTTGTGCTGGCGCTGATGGCCACGGCCTGGGTCTATCGCACGGTTCCCGGAGCCTTTTTGCCAGAGGAAGATCAGGGCTATTTCATTACGCTGGTGCAGGCTCCCGAAGGCGTGTCGCTCAACTACACCAAGAAAATTCTGGATGAAGCCTCGGCTGAGGTACGCAAGATTCCTGAAGTAGAGTCGAACTTTGCCGTAACGGGCTTTAGCTTTGCAGGTGTTGCGCCCAACCAAGGTATTATGTTCACGCTGCTGAAGCCTTGGGAAGAGCGCAAAGGCCCGGGGCAATCTGTCCAAGAAATCATCGGGCAAATCCAGATGAAGTTCTTCGGAATGCCCAAAGCCCGAATTTTCTCGCTGAACCCGCCCTCAATTCAGGGATTGGGCAACTTCGGCGGTTTCCAGCTAGAAATGCAGGATCGCCGGGGCAATATGCCCCTGAATGAGTTTGTGGGCTATCTCTACGCGCTGATGGGGGCGGCGAATCAAAATCCCAATTTGCAGGCGGTGTTTTCTACCTATTCTGCCAGCACGCCGCAACTGGTCGTGAACGTAAACCGCGATCGCGCTAAGGCGTTGGGCATCGACCTGAATGACATTTTCTCGACCCTCCAGAGTTTCCTGGGGTCGGATTATGTCAACGACTTCACGCTGGATCGGCGCAGCTACCGCGTTTATGTGCAGGCCGATGAGCAATTTCGCGCCCAGCCGGAAGACGTGAACCAACTCTACGTTCGCTCTGCTGCCGGAAACATGGTTCCCCTAGGCAACTTGGTAACGCTGACCCCGACCACCAGCGCCCAGTCGATTACGCACTACAACCTGCTGCGGTCGATTTCGGTGCAGGGCGACGCGGCGCCGGGCAGAAGCTCTGGACAGGCGATCGCTGCGATGGAGCAAGTCGCCCAGCAGGTGTTTCCACCCAGCCTGGGGTTTGAGTGGACTGGCAGCGCTCTGGAGGAAATCGAGTCAGGCGGGCAAGCACCGCTGCTCTTTACCCTGGGGCTGTTGATGGTGTATCTAGTGCTGTCGGCGCAATATGGTAGCTTTGTCGATCCGGCAATTATCTTATTTGCCGTGCCGCTGGCGGTGTTGGGGGCGCTGGGGGCGCAGTTTCTTCGAGGACAAGCCAACGACGTGTATTCCCAGGTGGGTCTGGTGATGCTGATTGGTCTGGCGAGCAAAAACTCAATTCTGATTGTGGAATACGCCAACCAGTTGCGCGAGAAAGGTTTGCCGATTACCAAAGCGGCCATCGAGGCGGCGCAGGAACGGTTGCGACCCATTTTGATGACGGGCTTCTCCAGCTTGGTGGGCTTTTTCCCGCTGATGATTGCCACCGGAGCCGGAGCCGCCAGCCGCCGCTCAATTGGGACGGCTATTTTCGGTGGTTACCTGCTGTCTACGTTCCTCAGCCTGTTCATGGTTCCCGTGCTGTACATCATCGTGAAAAAGCTGACGGATCGCTTCATGCCTGCGCTGCCTGCACCGCCTGCCGATTTTGAAGATTTGGAGGAACCGCTGTCGGCAACGCAGAAATGAGAGTGTCGTGAAACGCGGTAAGTCGTGCAACTCGCTTTTCTTGCAACTCGCTTTTCTAGGTTGCACGATTTTTGGGCGATCGCCCCTCCAGTTCCTCCACAAAGGCCTGATGCACCGGATCAGCCAGCCCTGCCTGTAGCACATTCAGCACCTCGATCATCCGCCCCTCCAGCAGCGCGGACACCGCCAGCCACAGCCCTGGAAACACGCTGCTGCGAATAATGCCGTCTGCATCCGGCTCCAGCAGGACATACTCCTCTGCCTGCAAGCAAAACCAACTGAGCCGGTTCTCGAAGGTTTGCCAAACCAGATATTCTTGCACCCCGTTGCGGCGATAGGCATTTTGCTTGGCGCCCAGGTCAATCGCGGCGCTGCTGGTGGCAATTTCTGCGATGAGTTCCGGTGCGCCTTCGATATAGCCGTCATCGCTAATCGTGGAGGTTCCGCCCACCTCAATTCGCAGCAGCGCATCCGGCTGGGGTTCGTTGTCCATGTCCAGCCGAGTGGTCGTATTGTCTGAGCCGCTGACACCCGGCGTTGCTACGCTATAGACCCCTAGCCAAGTGATGAGATTGAAATGCGGGTTGCCATGAAACGTTCGGACTGGAGATGCCACGTAAACGACTCCTTCGATCAGTTCTGCTTTGAAATGCTCTGGGGTTGCCTGATAGCGGCGCTCAAACTCGGCGCGGGTGAGGCGATCGCCACTTTCTAGCGGCGGCATCGGCACAGAGCGGGCAGGCTGTTGAGGATGTTGCAACACCATTGGCTACTCTCTAGGGCACTCTTGAAGCGGCACTCTCGAAGCATCGAAGGAGATGGCGCTATTCTAACGAACGGCTTGGGCCATTCTAGATTTTAGATTGGCAATTTTGGATGGCTAGTTCGAGCTGCCGGCGGTGTCTGGCTGGGGTAGATCTGGCTGCAAGTTGCAGTCGCCCAGCCCGCAAATCGGATAGGCAGACTGATACAGGCGATCGCGCTTGCCAAACAGGGCATAGCGGTTGTCGCGGACTTGTTCATAGAGGCGATCGCCCGCCCACTTCACCCCTGGCAGCGCCCGATAGGCCGCGATAAATCCGTTGCCCAGCGGCAGCAGTCGCCCAATTTCTTCCGCCGCGTCGCTGCCCTGCCAGCGTACCTCCGGCGCATCCGCCCGCAGCAAAATCATCCCCAGTTCGCAATCCCGTGGAGTAATACCAAACTGCGCCAGCGTCGGTTCATCCTGCATTGGCGCATATCGAAACATCTGGCCGCGATCCAGCGATTCCAGCAGTTTCACCAGATTGACGCAGAGATTGCAGTTGCCGTCGTAAATCACGAAATAGGGTGCGCTGGCTGACGAACTCGTAGCATCTGGGAAGGAAGGATTGCGAACGTCAGTCATAGCGCTCCGATAACTTGATGAATTTGTCGTTATCTCTATTCTAGAAACTGAATATCTAGAAACTGAGTGGGGGCGAATCTGGTTCCAGACTGGATTCTCGACTTCCTCATTTCTTCATCTTTCCGCCATCGCCTGCGACCCTGTAGGCTAAGGATAAATGCATTCATTCCCCAACGCTCTTGGCAACTCAACCTATGGTGACTCATCCCTCGCCCCAACCCCAACCCACTTGGCTGAAGGTGGTACGCCTCTTGCGTTGGGACAAACCTGCTGGACGGCTGATTTTGATGATTCCGGCACTGTGGGCGGTGGTGTTGGCGGCGCGGGGCAATCCGCCGCCGATTTTAATTGGGGTGATCGTGCTGGGGACGCTGGCCACCAGCGCGGCAGGCTGCGTCATTAATGACCTGTGGGATCGCAACATTGATCCACAGGTGCAGCGCACCAAAACCCGGCCCCTGGCCTCGCGAGCGCTGTCGGTGCGGACGGGCATTGCGGTGGCGCTGGTGTCGATGCTCTGCGCCTACGGATTGTCGCTGTATCTAAACCCGCTCAGCTTTTGGCTCTGCGTGGCGGCGGTTCCGGTGATCGTGCTATATCCGCTGGCAAAGCGGGTGTTTCCGGTGCCGCAGTTGGTGCTGTCGCTGGCCTGGGGCTTTGCCGTGCTGATTAGCTGGAGCGCGGTAACAGGCACATTGGAGCCAGAAACCTGGCTGCTGTGGGGCGCGACGGTGCTGTGGACGCTGGGGTTTGACACGGTTTATGCCATGGCCGACCGGGAAGATGATTTGCGAGTCGGGGTCAACTCCAGCGCGATTTTCTTTGGGCGATATGCGGCGCAGGCGGTGGGCGCATGTTTCACAGCGACGGCGGTGCTGCTTGGAAAGCTCGGTAGCTTAATGGCGCTAGGCTGGGTCTATTGGATGGCGCTACTAGGGGCGATCGCCCTCTGGGTCTGGCAATACCTCCGCCTCCGCCACACCCGCACCGCTGCCCCAAACCCCGCTCTTTTCGGTCAAATCTTCCGGCAAAATGTCTGGGTTGGCTTTGTGCTGCTGTTAGGCATGGCCCTCGGCTTTCTTTGAGATTTTTGGTTTCGAATTTTGGATTTTGGATTTTTGATGGCCCGTCGAGCGTCTGTGGGGCTTCCGGCAAGTTCATTCGGAGTGCCCTAAGGAAAATTGAGATAACACCAGATAACTTTTGGGGCGGAAACCCCGAAAAGGGTTAGGAAGCTGATTCCCAACCCCCCTTCTGCGCGGGTGCTGCAAAGTGATGCCTTCTAAACCCTCACTAGGGCTTGGGTTCTTCGACTTTTTTGAAGGGCGATCGCTTCATTTTGCGCTTCATCGCCTTTTCTTTCGCCTTTTCCTTCTCGTATTCTGCCTCCTTCAGCTTTTTCATAATCAAGCTGAAGTATTCCTGCATATAGCCTTCCAGGGTCGTCAGTTCCTTCGGGTCAATGCCAAAGACTTGATAGGTTTCTTCCATCGGCGCGGTCAGCGGTTTGCCCGTTGCCAGCACTTCAGTAAAGGCGAGGCGATCGGCCTGGTTCCAGCCCCACTGAAAGAAGCGGGCAATCTTGCGGGCGGCCCGCAGCAGTTCCAGCGGCATCCGAGACACCTTGGATTCCTGCCCCGACAAACGCTCACACAGGCGGATAATCTCATACGCGCCCCAAGCCCGCGACCCCACGACTGGGAAAGTGCGGTTAGCGGTTTCCGGCACCTTCAGCGCCTGCACCGCAAACTTGGCTAAATCCTGCGTGTCGATGTAGGCGATCGGCGAGGTCTCCCCCGTCACCCAGACGGCCTGCTTTTCCAGAATGGGAATGGCATACTGCCCGATTAGCCCCTGCATAAAGCCAGCCGTCCGCAGAACCGTATAGTTCAGCCCCGACTCTGCCAAAAACTGCTCGGTGCAGTGCTTGATTTCCATCAGCGGCACGTCGGGATATTTCTCGGCATCTAGGATAGAGAAGAAGATAAAGCGCTCGACTCCGGCCGGCTTGGCCGCCTGAATCAGTGCCACCTGCCCTTCCCAATCGACCTGGCGCACGCTGAGGGAATCCGTCGCACGAGCCGTTGCCGCGTCAATGACCGCCGTTACCCCGTCAAAGGCAGGGGGCAATGTCTCCGGTTCGCACAAATCTCCCAGCACCAGTTCTGCGCCCCATTCCCTGAGAAACGAAGCTCTGCGGAAGCTTCGCACCAGACAGCGCACTGGATAACCTTCATCCAATGCGCGACGAACGACCTGTCTGCCCAGGGTGCCTGTTGCACCGACCACGAGTAACGTCATTATAGACTTCGTCCGAAATCGTTAACTTTTTATAAGATACACCTTTCATTCTCTAATATTTCGGCCCGCTAGAGAATCCGTTTTTTTGCGAGACGCGCTGAATAGCGAGCAAATTGCTAGGCTAGAGAGAGATTCACCTGTGTCTTGCAGGCGGCAAAGCGGCTTGCAGTTTGTCAAATCTTTATCAAAGCCCAGACCTCAGACCTATGCCCAAAGCAGTGTCCCAGAGGAATTCCTCTCCGATCCGAGCAGCGGTGAGCGAGTCTTTTCCTGAAAATAGCCCCAGTTGCGCGACGGAGCATCCGGTCGATCTGGAGCATGTGCGGCAGGCGCAGCGGGGGCTGCTAAGCGTCGAAAAGGCGCAGCGGATGGCAGAATTTTTTGCGCTGCTGGGAGATGCCAATCGGCTGCGGATTGTGTCGGCGCTGGCGCAGCAGGAGCTATGCGTCTGCGACTTGGCAGCGGTGGTCAAGATGAGCGAGTCGGCGGTGTCTCATCAGTTGCGATCGCTCCGATCGCTCCGACTGGTCAGCTACCGCAAGCAGGGGCGCAATGTGTTCTATTACCTGAAGGATAGCCACGTCCTCAATCTATACCGTGAAGTGGCAGAGCATCTGGACGAGCCGGAGGATAGCTAAGGCGCTGGATTTTAGATTTGCGATTTTGGGTTTGCGATTTTGGGTTTTGGGAAAGGTTGGGTAGGGCTGCCTGGCCTGGTTTCTCGTGGGCGGTGTTTCGTGACTAATCGACGGAAACCGCGCAATCTTCAAACGAACCAGGCCAGCCAACCTGAAATTACTCTAAATTACTCTTCGCCGCCCTGGAGCTTAAGCAGCGCAAAGCCTAAAGCCAGCCCCACCAAAATTAGGGTAAAGGACAGAAAGGTTGCATTCAGCATTTCACCGCTCATGTTTTCGGTATCTCCTTAATTAAGTGCGATTGAGTGGGTCTGGGAGCCTCTGGCTTGGCAGCAACTTGCCCGCAACGACCTTGAGCGAAATGCTGCATAAATAGAGCTGCCTGGATCAGGGTTCAGTTTTGGGCAAGTGTGCCAAGGCTTGCAACATGCATTTTAAGGCAGTTTGCAGCCCGTTTGGTGGATTGGTTTTGGGTTTTCGTCGGTTTTTGGAACAACGGTTGCCGTTTGGGGCAGGATTTGTAGCGTTTATCAGGAGAAGAAAATGGTGCAGCCAAGAGTGGCGATCGCCCTGGGAGATCCGGCGGGAATTGGTTTAGAAGTCGTCCTGAAGGCACTGATGGACTTGACAACCGAGCCACCAGAACAGCCCAGCAAAATCACGCTGGTCGGCAGCCGCGCTTTGCTGGAGCAGGCGTGCGATCGCCTTGTGCAGGCAGGATGTTCCCACCTCCCCGACCTCTCTACGCTCGACCTGCTGGAGGTGCCGCTCGACTCGGCGCTGATGTCCCAAATTGCGCCCGGAGCGGAAAGTGCTGCCAGCGGCGAGGCCAGTTTTCGGTTTTTGCAAACGGCGATCGCCCACACGTTAGCAGGTGAGTTTGACGGCATTGTCACTGCGCCCATTGCCAAGTCTGCCTGGAAAGCGGCGGGTCACGTCTATCCGGGGCAAACGGAGCTGCTGGCAGAGCAGGCGGGAGCAACGCGGTTTGGCATGATGTTTGTCGGGCGATCGCCCCACACAGGCTGGATGCTGCGGGCGCTGCTGGCAACGACGCACATTCCCCTGCGGCAGGTGCCCGATGCGCTCTCGCCCGATCTGATGACGCGCAAGCTGGGGCTGCTGATTGACAGCCTGCGGGACGATTTTGGAATTTTGCAGCCGCGAGTGGCGATCGCCGGACTGAACCCCCACAGCGGCGAGCAGGGCCATCTCGGGCGCGAAGAATTGGAGTGGCTGACCCCCTGGATTCATCAAATGCGGCAGCAGCATCCCCACCTGACACTAGACGGCCCCATTCCGCCAGACACGCTCTGGGTGCGGCCAGGGCAGGCGTGGTTTGGCTCGTCGCGTCCGGTGCAGACCCATGACGCTTACCTGGCGCTGTATCACGATCAGGGGCTAATTCCCGTCAAGCTGATGGCGTTTGATTGCGCCGTCAACACCACAATCGGGCTGCCCTTTGTGCGGACCTCGCCCGACCACGGTACAGCCTTCGACATCGCGGGTCGGGGCATTGCCGATGCCAGCAGCATGAAAGCGGCAATTCGGCTAGCGATCAGCCTATCCGCACAACGGCTGATCTTTCAAAATCAGTCTTGAATTTAGTAAGTTCGTATCACCAAAATGTTATGGTTTCGTGACTTTTTAACATTTTTTAATCTCATTACCGGGGAACTGGCGTGAGAATAGATATGGTTCAGTATACTGAAATACAAAAGGTAACACTGACTGTAAATAAACGCTAACTTTTGATACAGAGTGTTTCGTTGAGTGTTCCTACGTAGGTCAGTCATGCTTGAAGCACTCACGACGTTTCGATAGTTCTAGCGCAGAGGTCGAAATCATGCTCCAAACCGTTCAATACTCTATGGATCTCCTTCAAGACGAAGCCCGTCAACTGGTTCAAAAAGGGATTGTCAGCCGTCAGCAGCCCATCTACGTCCTCTGCAAATATATTCCTGCCCGCGAGTGGGCCTGCGTTGAGTGCGAGCTTGAAAAATGTGACTTTCTGTTGCGCGATCGCATCGGCGATCTACTTGGCCATGAGGAGTGGGACAACGACTAGGCAAACCTGGCTCCAGAACCTTCTGGAGTGGCCCTAGCGGCACAACCGTGTAACTACGGAACATAAAAAAGCCAACCGGGGATCTCTACGCATAATGGCGGAGTGCCCCGGTTTTTTGTTCAGCACGAAACGGAACCAAGTTCGGTCAGCACAGACTAGGCAGGCGTGGCGACGCGCCGCTTGAGGGACTCGGTGCGCCGCTTGGCAGTGCCGTTTTTCGGGTCAATGGCCAGCGCTTGCTCATAGGCCTCGATCGCCTGCGTGACCAACTGCTTTTTCTCGTAGGCAAAGCCCAGGTTATTCAGGGCAGTCACATACTTGGGCTGCTTTTCTAGAGCCTCTTTGTATTGGCGAATGGCCAGGTCATATTGCTCCTGAGCGGCGTAGGCATAGCCCAGCGCGTTGTAGACCAAGGCAGCGTTTTCGGGTTCTGTCAGGTCTTTGGACTTGAGCGCTTTTTGGAACTGGGCGATCGCCTGCGAGTAAAGCTTCTTATCCAGATAAATGCTGCCCAGTTCATAGTATTCCTGCGCTGTGCCAGGGCCCTTGGTGAGCTTGTTTTGCAGGCGCGTCAGGGCAGTTTCGACCTTGCGCGTTCTGAGCACCTGGCGAAACAGGAAGATACCCGCGATCGCCAGCAGCGCCACCAGCACACTGAGATAGACAACGGGCAGCAAGCTATCGTCCATAACCTTTAACTTCGACTAAAAGAAAACTAAAAGAAAACTAAAAGAAATTCAGATTCAACTCGATCGAGCGCGGCCATGATCAGGCGGCCAGTATCCGATTGAAACGCGGGTACAAAACCTCTTTACGAAACCGCTTAGAGACGCTCAGACCGCTTTCTTCAGCCTACACCATCGCGCCGATGCATCGAGGGGCGATCGCCGCTAATCCCTAAGATCTTTATGAGTAGGGGCTTTTCGGGTTCAGCGCTGCCGAGCGACCGTCCATCGCTCTGCATCAAGCCGAACGGCAACAGACCACTGCTCGAAAATCGTATGCTATGAGAGGTGGTTTTAGGCTGTGTGCTTGCAGCGGTAGGCGGGTTTATGCTTCCCTTTTTGCGATCCGATTTGGCTCAGTTGGTGTCCTATACGCCCCATCCCGGCGGTGCAGAGGCGGCGGTGCATGGCTCCCCGACGCAGCCTGCGCGGGTCGATCGGTTGGATACCAACGAAAGCCCCTACGATTTGCCAGACGACCTGAAGCAAAAACTGGCCTGGGCCTATCAGCATGAACTGGAGGCAAACCGCTATCCCGACGGAGGTCATGCGGCGCTGAAAGGGGCGATCGCCCAATATGCCAACCAGTCCGCGCACCAGTCTGCTCAATCCACCGCAAGCTGGGTCACCTCGGCCCATATTTCCGTCAGCAATGGGTCTGACGAACTCATCCGGTCGCTGCTGATTGCCACCTGCCTGCGGGCAGAAGGCTCGGTGCTGGTGGCCGACCCCACGTTTTCCATGTATGCCATCACGGCCAACACGCTGGGCGTTCCCGTGGTGCGAGTCGGTCGAAACGCGCAAACCTTTGAAACCGACCTCGCTGCGGCCAGCCATGCGATCGCCACGCCTGCCGCCGGACAGCCCGCCATCCGCGTCGTGTTTATGGTGCATCCCAACTCGCCCACGGGCAATGCGCTCACCCCTGCCGAGATGGACTGGCTGCGGAGTCTGCCCCCCCACATTTTGGTGGTGATTGACGAAGCCTATTTTGAATTCAGTCAGCAAACCGTGCTGGCGGAACTGCCCCAGCATCCCAACTGGGTGATTTTGCGAACCTTTTCTAAGGCGTTTCGACTGGCATCGCATCGCGTTGGCTATGCGATCGCCCATCCCGAACTCGCCGCCACGCTAGAGAAAATTCGCCTGCCCTATAACCTGCCCAGCCTCTCGCAACGCGCCGCTGAGCTAGCGCTGGCCCACCAGGATGTGCTGCTGGCCGCTATCCCTACGCTGCTGTCAGAGCGCGATCGCCTCTTCCAATTCCTTGCCACGCTACCAGGAATCACCGTCTGGCCGAGCGCCGCCAACTTCCTGTTCCTGCGGCTCCAAAATGATCCGGCGGCTGAAACGCTAGAGAACTTATTTCAAAGCCTGAAAGCTGCCGGGACGCTGGTTCGCAAGACCTGCGGTGGGCTGCGAATCACAGTTGGCACGCCTGAAGAAAACCAGCGCACCTGCGATCGCCTCAGCAGCCTGCTGTAGCAAGGGTCTGCGATCGCTCGGTTGATATCGCTCTGTTAAGCAAGCCGCTCTAGCGATGTCTGATTTGCTTGTGATCCCGCTTTAGCCCTGGGTTGGGGCGGCGCTTTAAGCCATTCATCCAAAGTTAGAAATCCTCGCGGTCATCTTTGGCGTGTCCGCGAGGACAATCGCCTTTGGCGCATCTGCCTTTGGCCCATCTATCAGGATGTTTGCCTCAGCGTGTCCACCAGGACAATCGCCTCTATCACCCTACCCATCACACCTATTCCATCCGGCAAAACGCCTGATTTGGCTGCATTTCAGGCAATGACTATAATTGTGGGCAGATGTTCGCTCCTCTGTGCTTTCTATGTCTCAGCAGCCCACCCACTGCCCCCACAACCCGCACCCGCTCTCGACGCTACGGACGGAACTGGTGTGGGAGGGCAAGGATGACGAGTATGGCAACCGGCGGGAGGTGTATTGCTGGGTGTGCCATGCCGTATTGCAGCAAGATTGAGAGCATTGATGAACCGCGAGAACCAGCGGTTTCTCGTGCTGCTACAGCGTGTGCATAGGAGGAGTGTTCTACAGAAAATTGTCACTCTAGATTTTCTTTGTCCACAGTGATAAAAGAAGGGTTATCTGTGGGCGTCAAAAGGGATTTTTGGCAGATTACCTTGATCGATCACTCCATCGCGAAAGGCTGCTGCCCCTAGACAGAACCCTGCAAACAGTTCATAATAAGGACGAGTTTACAAATCTTAAGAAATAGTTAAGAATTTTCCTTTCCATAAATCCGGTTAGGTCGCTGCGACCATTCACGACGATTCGCTTTCTGAATGCCCCATAGAAAGCTCTAGAAGGCTTCCTACCGCTTGAGGACGATCGATGCCCGGATTGACCCTGCCCCTTGCCCCCGCGCCGCCAAGTGCAGCCTTGCTGTCTCAGGCCGTCACCCAGTTTGGAGCGCCGCTTTATCTATACGACTTGGCGCTGATTGAATCCCGATTTGCGGATCTCAACCACAGCCTCCCTCAGAACTTTCGCCTGCACTACGCACTCAAGGCAAATAGCAATCTTACCCTCTCGCACCTGCTGGCGCGGCGGGGCGCAGCCGCAGAGGTTAGCTCTCTGGGTGAATTCATCGCCGCTCTGAAGTCGGGCTATCCTGCTGAGGAAACGGTCTTCACGGGCCCTGGAAAAACCAATGATGAACTGGCGGAGGCCCTCAATTACCATATTGGGCTGATTGTCGTAGAGTCGGCCAATGAAGCGCGACGGCTGAACCAGATAGCGGCGGAGCGGGGAAAACAGCAGCCCATCCTGCTGCGAATTAACCCCCAGTTTCGCACGCTGAATAGCTGTGATTCTGGCTGTGCGATCGACGCGAAGACGAATCGCGTTGTACATGCTGACGAGAATTTCAAAGCAGTTTCCGAAGCAATCTCTGAAACGAATAGCAGTCACAATGGCGACACGCTAAAACCCATTGCTATGAATGGGCAGGGCGCGAGTAAGTTTGGCGTAGATGAGGCGCAGGCAGCAGACGAACTGTTGCAGATTCAGTCGCTCAGTCATGTACGGCTTCAGGGAATTCATGTGTTCACCGAAAGCAACGTGCTGGATTATCGGCAACTGATTGATGCGTGGCAAAACACTGTGGCGATCGCCCACCGACTGCGATCGCAGGGCTTTGACATTAACATTATCGACTTTGGCGGCGGTATTGGTGTGCCCTACAACTCGGTCGATGCCGCGTTTGATGTGCCTGCGTTTGGGGCGGCCCTGCAAGCCCTGTTTAGCCACGAGCCGTTTCATTTCATTTTGGAAATGGGGCGCTATCTCGTTTGTGAGGCAGGGATGTATTTGACAGAGGTGCTGGACATTAAGGAATCGCAGGGCAAACGGTTTGCGATTCTCAACGGCGGTGTTCACCATCTCTACCGCACCCCCGCGATGCAAAACGCCAGCAAGTTTCTGCGCGTCCTGGGAAAAGAGTCATCCGACACAATGCCCACCACGATTGCGGGTCAGTTGCCAACGCCTATCGATGTGGTGGTGCGCGATGCGCTACTGCCTGTGGATTTGGAAATTGGCGATCGCCTGGTCATCCGCAACTGCGGGGCTTACGGCTTCAATCACTCGCTAACCAACTTTGCGCTACACCCTGCCCCCGCAGAGGTCGCCATTTGGGGCGATCGCTTGGAGCTAATCCGGGCCCGCAGTCGCTACGAGGACTTCTTCCAGCATCAGCGATTGATTCAGTTTTAAGTCTCTAGGTTTGAAACCGCCGAGTTGATTTTTGACTCGACTCTGTTGAACTCTTCGCAGGTCTAATTCTGCACTGAGATGTGCAAAATTCTGTGTAATGAACTGATTCAAAAGGTGTCATGACTGATCCAAGCTACGTAACAATTGGCATTCGTCGAGAGAATGAAGATCGCAAGTTTGAGGCTAGAGTTCCACTAGTTCCGACTGACATAAGCCGTTTGAAAGGGCAATTGGGCGATCGCGTTCGGTTTATTGTGCAGCCAGCGCGACTGCGGACGTTCTCTGATGCTGAATTTGTGGCGGCGGGAGCCATCCTTCAAGAAGACTTATCCGAAGCAGATATGATTTGCTGCGTCAAAGAGCTATACCCAGAGCAACTGCTGGATGGCAAAACGTACCTGGTGTTTGCCCATGTAATCAAGGGACAGCCCGACAATATGCCCCTGCTGCAACAACTGCTCGATCGCCGCATGACGCTGATCGACTATGAATGCATCACCGATGAAGAAGGGCGGCGGACGGTGTTTTTTGGGCGATCGGCTGGACAAACGGGGATGTTTGAGACGCTGCGAGCCTTTGGACAGCGCTGTGTGGCGTTGGGCAAGCCCTGCGTGTTTGCAGACCTGAAGCCTGTGTATGAGTACGTAAACCTGTCTGAAGCGAAGGCGCATCTACGAATTCTGGGCGATCGCCTCCAGCAAGATCCGGCGCTGCTGGGCGTGACGGACTATCCGCTGGTGGTGGCGATCGCCGGATTGGGCAACGTCGGCCAGGGCGCGATGGAGATTTTGCAACTGCTGTCGCCCCAAACAGTTTCGGCAGAGGCGTTGCCCGCGCTGTTTGCCTCTGGTCGCACAGGGCTGTTTCAGTGCCCCCTGCAAAAGTCCGACACGCTCCGCAATGGGGACGGTCTTTTCGACAGTGCCGAGTATGCAACCTTCCCTGAGCGCTACAGCAGCCGCATCCCCGATTTATTACCTTATGTATCCATCTTGCTGAACTGCGTTTTTTGGGCCCCGCAATATCCGCGCATCTTGCCCCACGATGCATTTCAAGCCGCATGGCGACGGGGTAATCATCGCCTGCAAGTTGTCGGGGATCTGAGCTGCGATCCGCCTGCGGGCAGCGTCGCCTGTACGGTGCAATCGGGTGATTTATACAACCCGGTGTTTGGCTATGATCCGATCTCGCGGGCAGTGCTGGAGCCATTTCCTGAAAGCGGTATAACCGTGATGGCGGTAGACAACCTGTCGGCTGGTCTGCCTCATGATGCGTCTGTTGCCTTTAGCGCAATGCTGCGCGATTGGATTCCGCCGCTGGTTGCTGCGAAGCTGAGTGGAGCCAACTGGGTAGATGCGCTTCCCCCGGCCCTACTGCGGGCTATGGTAACGCATCAGGGCCGCCTGACGAAGAATTTTCAGAGGTTACAGCCTGATCTGGAACGGTATGGTTCTGTCGTTCAGCCCGTGTAGCGTTTAGGAAGTTTAAGCAGCGATCGCCCGTGAAGATTTCTCGACTTCTAGCGTGCGATCGCTGCTCATTCCCACCTGCATTTATCTACCCTAATTACCTTCTCTAGCTTGACAAGTGTTCTGATTTGTCAGGTTTATTTTGCGTGAAAACTTGGCTCCTCTCAACATGCTGCCTCAGTGTTCTAAAAAATCCTAAAAAATTCTCGCTGAATGTTTTCTAGATATCATCGGAAGCGCTTTGGCTAATTCTAAAATTAAGATTAAGTTTTATTAAGCATTCACTATCATATTCACCGTCGATACGACTCGGCTTTTCAATTCTGGATTCCTTCTGAATCTTCCCGTCCGATGGAGTGCGTATCGTGACCCTATCTGTTTCTACTGCAAGCTTTCTGAAAAAGCTGGCGATTTATGGAGCGATCGCCGCTGTCACTATCCCCTGCATCCTCCTGTTCCCATTTCCGTTCAAGCTGCCGTTCCAGTTCGTGCTGGGCGTGATGTTTGCCCACGGGGTCGAGCTTTCTCATGAAATGATTCACCAGAAGCACTTTGGGCGACACTGGGGCGGGGCGATCGGCTTCCTGCTGGGGCTACCTATGGGAGTGGAGTTTACCCGCTACAGCATCACTCACAGCTATCACCACCGGGCCGTGGGCACGCCCGAAGACGAAGAATCCTTCTCCTATGACTTTGGTAAGCTGAGCGCACCGCTGAGCTTTTTGCTGCACCTGTCTATGCTGAGTCACTACCGCACGGTAGTCCGCGGCTTGCTGGGTTCTTTATTGGGCAATGAAACTGCGATTCGGGCCAGCATGGGCCCGGCAGGCACAACAGCACTCCGCTGGGCGATCGCCAACGTGATGCGTGGCTATCGAGTCATGGCGCTGCTGCTATTCGGCATGGGGCTAATAACGGCCGTTCTGCAAACTCCTGTGTTCGTTCATCTCTGGCTCGTGCCGCTGCTGTTTGCTGGCCCCGTTCATGCGCTGATCGAACTGCCGGAACACTGGGGCTGTCAGCGAGATACCACAGATATGATGGTCAACACGCGCACGATCTTACCGAGCCGCTTTGCCGACTGGCTGACCAATGGCAACTGCTGGCACGTCGAACACCACTACAAGCCTGCCCTGCCCATGGCTGACCTCCCTAGACTGCATGAGGCGATCGCCCCCCAGATTAAATATCTGAACTTGGGCTACGGCGAGTTTTATCGCGAGTTTTTCACCGAACTATGGAGATCGCCAGTTGCCCCAACTGATTGAAGCCTATCGCAATCTTGGTCGCCTGACATTTCGCCAAGCAGTGAGGGACTGGGTTGAACGACAGATAGAACAAGAGTCAGCACAGGATTATACCGTGTAATCCAATTTTTAGAGCCTTTTGCGTGATTTTTTTGTGTATGGCAGCGGTACAGGTTTAGCCTATCTCTGGAAACGCAAGAGCGAATGCAAAAACGAATTGCTATTACAGGCGTTGGGCAGGGGCTAGGGCGATCGCTCGCGCATCGGTTCATCACGCTGGGGCATACGGTCTGTGGCTGTGATCTGAATGGAGGGGCGATCGCCCAGTTGCAGCAGCAATATGCAGCCCTGCATCAGCTTCAGAACCACCAGTTTCAGAGCGTGGACGTAACCCGACCTGATCAGGTCAATACTTGGGCGGAATCGGTCTTAGAGCAGGGCGCACCAGATTTGCTGATTAATAATGCGGGCTATACGCCGCCGATGGCTGCTTTTTGGGACTTGCCCGCTGCCGAGTTTGACCGGACGCTGGCGGTCAACGTGCAGGGAGTTGCCAATGTGCTGCGGGCGTTTCTTCCGGCAATGGTGGCGCAGCGGCGGGGCATTATTGTGAATCTGAGTGCCCGCTGGGGCCGACAGGGAGCCGCCAACGCCGCCGCCTATTGCGCCAGCAAGTGGGCGATCGAGGGGCTGACCCAGGCGATCGCCCTGGAATTGCCGGCTGGGATGGCAGCGGTCACCTTTTCGCCCGGAGCCGTCCACACCCACGCGCTGGAAGTGGTTTACGGTGCAGAAAAGGCTGCGACCTATCCCAGTCCCGATGAATGGGCAGAGCAGGCCGCTGAAACCCTGCTGGCGATCGCCCCAGAACAAAACGGTCAAGCCCTGCCCTGAGCGCAAAATCCTGCCGCCAACTCAAAGATTTAAAGATTTTCTGGCAAACACCGTGATTTCCGAAGTGTGGCAATCCGAACTGATCGGGTTGCGAAGCGTTGCGAAATGGGAATCCTGTCGTTGGAATCCACCTATGTACCAATTACTGGATTGTCACAGTTATGACTGCTCCTTCACCCCAGGGCCAATCGCTACAAGTCCCGGTTACTCGTTTAATAGAATTGCTGCGCCAAGAGCCAGCGCTGCGATCGCACCTCGACACGACTCAGGCCGAAGCGTCGCTGGCAAAGGCGATCGCCCCGACGTTTGAAATCGTCTTTGCAGGAGCCTTCAGCGCCGGAAAATCCATGCTGATCAACGCCCTGCTAGAGCGCGAATTGCTCTATAGCGCCGAAGGTCATGCCACCGGAACGGAATGTCGGATTGCCTATGCCGAAGCGGGCCAGGAGCGCGTCGTGCTGACCTTCATGAGCGAGGCAGAAATCCGCGAACAGGCGGCGGCGCTGTGCCAGCGGCTAGGCGTGACGGCTCCGGCAGACATTCGCCAGCCCGATGTGGTCAGCCTGCTGCAAGGGCTGTGCCGCGACGTGATTGCCACCGAGGGCGGCGAGAGCAAGTCGGAACGGGCTAAGCAGGCCAGTGCGCTGAATTACCTGCTGGACGGGTTTGTCGCCAATGGCGATCGCATCCACCCGACGCAAAACCAGACCTATTCGATGGAGCAGTTCCAGTTTGCTACGCTCCAGGAAGCCGCCGCCTACGCCCGCCGGGGAGCCAACAGCGCCGTCCTCAAGCGGATTGAATACTACTGCCATCATCCGCTGCTGCAAGACGGAAACGTGCTGGTGGACACGCCGGGAATCGATGCGCCCGTAAAGCGCGATGCGGAACTGACCTACCGCAAGATCGAAAATCCCGATACGTCCGCCGTGGTGTGCGTGCTAAAGCCTGCTGCTGCGGGCGACATGACCAGCGAAGAAACGGAACTGCTGGAGACGACCCGCAGTAATCCCGGCGTGCGCGATCGCGTCTTTTATGTGTTCAACCGGATTGACGAAACCTGGTATAACACGCAGCTTCGCCAGCGGCTCGATCGCCTGGTGCAGGAGCAGTTTCAGGACACCAACCGAATCTATCGCACCAGCGCCCTTTTGGGGTTCTATGGCAGCCAGATTCGCAATACGAGCGCGGGCGATCGCTACGGGTTGGATTCTCTCTTTGCCGACAGCATTCGCATCAGCGGAGAGATTGAAGACACGCCGCAATTCGTGAATGAATTCAACCGCTACTGTGCGAACTCTGGCAAACTGCCTGCCGACCGCTTTCGCATTGACGTGCGGAGCTATGAATCGCCCAATGAAAACTACGTGCGAATCCTGAACGAACAGGGGCGATCGCTCATTGACCAACTGATTCATGACAGCGGCATTGAAACCTTTCGCAGTGCCATCACTCGCTATCTGACCGAAGAGAAGCGTCCCCAACTCCTCGCCACGCTGGCAGACGACTTGCAGCCCCTCTGCATCGCCCTCCGCAAAGCCTATCTGGACGCATGGCAGCATATCGGTAGCCAGCCCCGCGACCTGGAGGGCATCAAGGCAATGGAACTGCGCCAGCTGAGCCACGACCTGAAGCGCGTTGGCGAAGCCTTTCAGCAGGATATCGAAGCCTCGGTAAATGAAGCCGTTGCTAGCAGCCTCAACACTGCCTTTGAAGGCGCAAGCCAGCCACAAGCGCAATTCCGTCGTGCCGCTGTCGGGCATTCTGGCAGAGGCGTTCTATTACCTGGCAAACGGGCTAGAAGAGGTGCTGCTGGAATCGTCGCAAGACCTGATGGGGCGCTTCTTTCAGCGGCTGATCGACCGGGTGCGCCAGCAGGACTATTACCGCGATTTGTATCGACTGCTGGGCAACGACGGCGGCATCGAGCAAGCCCTGCGCCGACTGCGCGACCAAGCGACCTTGGCACTGGAAAACGAAGCCAGGACGGAGTGCGATCGCTATGTGCGGGAACGCCCGGAGTTCTACACCGAGGGCACCTGCTCGATCTGGCAACTGCGGCAAACGCTGCAACAGGCCTGTCGCGGCTACGACTACCAGACCATGATCGAGGCAGAACCTGCCATTCGCCAACTGCTCAAGCTCGACTTTGAGCAAAAGGTGAAGGACACTATCACCCGCACCTTCCGCCAGACGATTAACCAAACGCTGAACGCGCACCTGCTGCCCAGCGCCCAGCAACAGGCAGACCACATCCTCCAGCAATACGACGCGGCCCGCGCCTATCTGGCCCGCGTGCTGGAAAAGGAAGCCGAGGAAAAAATTCGCCAGCTCGATCGCCAAAAGGCAGACCTAGAGCAGCACATCGCCACCTACAACGAGGCGATCGCCACGTTCAACCAGCATCTAGAAGCCATGCAGCTTGACCGCAAGGCGCTGCCTGGTATCAGCGAGGCAGATCTGGTCATTTTGCCCGTCGAGGAACCCGCCGAGACGCTAGAAACACCGCAAGTTGCGGCAGAAGAAGGGGCGATCGCCTAACTTCAGCACTTTGGGGAACCCGGTCGTTCTAGACGGGCGATCGGGGTTCTACCCAGCTTTAGGGATTGATTTTTCACGTAAAGCTATCATCTCTTGCTCAAACTGATTGAGTAAGCGAGTCACTGTCACCCGTGTTGTGCCCAGTGCATCGGCTATGTCTTGATGGGTCAGTCGCAGATTAATTAGTTTCCCTTGCTCGTGTGTTTCTCCAAATTGATTTGAGAGCCACTCTAGCAAACGCTGAAGCCTCAGATGAATTTGTCCACTGCGAATACCAATTAGCTCTTGCGCTTGATGAAGATGGGAAAGCAGCGTTTGGGGCAAGTTCACGCAGTCATCCAGGGCGATCGCCCTAGCCTGCACCTCAGTCAGGCACTCCAATTCATAGGGCTGAATGCAGGTCAGATGCTGTCAGACCTGATTGCCTGCTCCCCAAAATCCCAAACCGACAATCGTGCCGTCTCCCATCAGCGTATAGGCTCGCACCGCACCGCTTTCTATCAGCCAGAGGTGCTGCGGACATGCGGGGAGAGACTCCCGACGCTTGAATGAGCGCTTGGTAGCCGGATTAAGCTTTAGCATGGTTAGGGTCAACGATAGGCGGGGCTGGAGCAAACGATTCAGTGGGCAACTGCCTGTTCAAGCAGTTCTGCTATGGAACTTAACTCAGTGAGCTTGCACCTGTTTCACACCCTAATGGCGCAGGGTGATCGCGCACCTTGGGCAGGATTCTCAATTGCTGGGGCAAAGCTCGGCATTTCTTGTCGGCAACTTGGACAGAACCAATACACTCCTGAGCTACGAAAATGGCGCAATAGGCTTGTGTTGCAGCAGAGACATCGGCTCATAGGCTGTTTACTCTTCGTGGGGCTTGTGAAATCGAGCAATGCGCCTAGGTAGACGGGTCACACCCAATCCAGAGATTGGCGCGACTTATTCACCCTATTTTTGACATAAATTCTCAATAAGTCAAGCGAAAGTAATCCAGACTCGCAGAGAAAACCTAGGCGAAAACTGAGACAAGGGCAGAGCAACAGGCTACCCTATGTGCCTTTCCCTAACCGCGAGTTTCGCTTCACGAAGTCCGAATCCCGCGAATTGCTGGATTCCCTGGAGCGCTCCGGAAAGTGAAGTCTGCTCAGGGATTGAGGTCAGCGATTGAGCGTAATTGAGAGGGGGATGGGTAGGATGAAACTAGGAAAACTAGAGCGGCAATGCTGTTTTCAATGGTTCAGACGATTAAGATAGATTAAGAACTGTTTGTCTGTTACCCAATGACTCCAATTCCGACTGTGCTAGAGGCGAGCAAACCGCCTCGTCTCAATGCGCCAACGGTTCACCAACTCCCGGATGGGTTAACCATTGTTGCCGAACAAATTCCTGTAGAAGCTGTGAACCTGAGCCTATGGCTGGGGGTGGGGTCTGCGGTTGAAACAGATGCCATCAACGGCATGGCGCATTTTCTGGAGCATATGGTGTTTAAGGGCACGGCCCGCCTCCAGAGTGGCGAATTTGAACGGCTGATCGAACAGCGCGGCGCAGTCACCAATGCCGCCACCAGCCAGGACTACACCCATTACTACATCACCACGGCTCCGCAGGATTTTGCAGCGCTAGCCCCGCACCAGATCGAGGTAGTGCTGAACGCCGCGATTCCCGATGAAGCCTTTGAGCGAGAGCGCCATGTGATTTTGGAAGAAATTCGCCGGGCAAACGACAATCCCCAGCGACGCACGTTCTACCGGGCGATGGAGATGACTTTTGGGCGATCGCCCTATCGCCGCCCGGTTCTCGGTCCTGCCTCTGTGATTGAAGCGCTCACAGCCCAGCAGATGCGCGACTTTCACCAGACCTGGTATCAGCCGCAATCCATGACTGCCGTGGCGGTCGGCAATTTGCCCGTTGAGCAATTGGTGGAGATCGTCGCGGAGGGCTTCGCGCAGACCCAGGCGCATTGGGCCCAGCCCGCCCCCCCGACCCTGCAAGAGCCGCTGCACACCGAGCCAGAGCCGCCGTTTCAGTCTATCCATCGCTATGAGCAGACCGATCCCACCCTCCAGCAAGCCCGACTGGTGATGACCTGGCGCGTGCCAGGGATGGACAGCCTGCCCCAGACCTACGCGCTGGATGTGTTGGCATCGGTGCTGTCGCAGGGACGAACCTCGCGGCTAGTGCGCGATCTGCGGGAAGATCGGCGGCTGGTGTCGGGCATTTCTGCCAGCAACATGACCTACACCCATCAGGGCGTGTTCTACATTTCTGCCCAGTTGCCCGCTGAGAATCTGGACGACGTGGAAGCGGCGATCGCCCAACACATCCGCCGCCTACACAGCGAACCCGTCACCGACTTCGAGATTCAGCGCATCCGCACGCTGGTCGCCAACCGCTTTATCTTTGGCAACGAAACACCGGGCGATCGCGCTGGGCTGTATGGCTACTATCATTCTGTCGTGGGCGATTTGCAGCCGGCCCTGCTCTATCCCACGCACATTCAATCTGTCGAAGCCGCAGACCTGAGGGCCGCCGCTCAGCAATACCTCTCCCCTGATGCCTACAGCGTGGTCATCCTCAAGCCCGAAGCCTAATTCCCAACTTCTGACCCCTCCTGCATGTGGAATGCGATCGCCGACCATATCCGCCAAGTTACCGGAGCGCCATTGGGCAGCCTGCGGCAGCGTCCCGTTGGCGGCGGCAGCATCAACCAGGGCTATGCGCTGACAGATGAGCGCCACGCCTATTTCGTTAAGCTGAACCAGGCAGCTCGCGTGGCGATGTTTGAGGCAGAAGCTTTGGGCCTGCGCCAGATGGCGGCCACCCAGACGATTCGCGTGCCGCAGCCGCTCTGTTGGGGCACAGCAAATGGCTCGGCATATCTGGTGCTAGAGTGGCTGGATTTTGGCTATGGCACGCACCGCAGTTGGGCGGAGATGGGGCGCAACCTAGCGGCGATGCACCGGGTTACGAGCGATCGCGGCTTTGGGTGGGATCTGGACAATACCATCGGCTCTACGCCCCAGCCCAACCCCTGGACCGCAAGCTGGGTGGATTTTTGGGCAGAGCATCGCATTGGCTACCAGCTTCATCTAGCAAAGAAGCGCGGGGGTCACATTCCGGAGGGCGATCGCCTGCTGGATGCAATTCCCAAACTGCTGCAAGGGCATGATCCGCAGCCTTCCTTGGTACATGGCGATTTGTGGTCGGGCAATGCCGCCGTCACCCAGCTAGAGGAACCCGTGATTTTTGACCCGGCGACCTACTTTGGCGATCGCGAAGTCGATCTGGCCATGACGGAACTCTTCGGCAGCTTCCCCAACGATTTCTACCGCGCCTACAACGAAGCCTTTCCCCTGGAACCGGGCTACGCCCAGCGCAAGACGCTCTACAACCTGTATCACATCCTGAATCACTTCAACCTCTTCGGCAGCGGCTATGAAGGCCAGGCGCGGCGGATGATGGAGGGGTTGCTGAAGTTGGCTTAATCTCGATTTTGGATTTTGGGGTACTCGTCCAGCGTTTGCAGGTTGGGTCGAGAAGGCAGGAGGAGTGAAGCCCTAACGTCCCACTCCCAGGTCATTCCAATGTCGCACCAGTTCTGCGACTGACCAGGCCTGGGCGATCGCCCCTTGCGGATCATGCGGCGGGTCGCCGTCAAAGATTTCGGAAATGGAGCCAAGGCAGGCCTGGTTTGCAAAGTGGTCGAGCAAGGGCTGGGCATCCCACGGCAGCGGCTCGTTGGGATAAAACCGCTGCCAGGCGCGAATGAAGGGCCCGATTAGCCAGCTCCAGACGGTGCCCTGATGATAGGCGTGGTCACGATGCACGGGGTCGCCGATGTAGCGGCCGACGTATTGGGGGTCGCTGGGGTCGAGCGATCGCAGTCCATAGGGGGTCAAGAGGCGATCGCGGGCGGTGACCAGCGCCTTTTTGCCTTGCAAGTCAGAAAATCCGCAGTGGGTGAGCGAGAGGGCAATCACCGCGTTGGGGCGAATTTGCGTATTGGGACTGTCGCCAGGGTCAATCAGGTCATAGAGGTAGCCAATCCGTCCGTTCCAGAACTTTTGCAGCGACGCTTTCACCTGTTCGGCCTGCTGCCCATAGCGGCGGGCGTGGTTGGCATAGTTGGCGGGTTCCTCGCCGTTGCCCCCTTGTTCGGCCAGCCAGTGGGCCCAGCGCTTCGCCCAGCACAGCGCCGAATACCACAGCGCGTTGATTTCCACACATTTGCCCTGGCGCGGCGTGGCGGGTTCGCCGTTCACCACCGCATCCATCCAGGTCAGCGCAAAACCGGGATGCTCCCAGGTCACCAGCCCGTCCATCGCGTCGATGCGGATATTGTAGGACGTACCCGTGGCGAAGGACTTGTGAATTTGCCGGACGACGGGATATTGCTGCACCAAAAAGTCCCAGTCTTGGCTGGCTTCCAGGTAGAGGCCCAAAACCTCGACCCACCACAGCGCCGCGTCGATGCTGTTGTAAATTGGGTGTGCGCCGTTGTCAGGGAAGGTATTGGGAATCAGACCGCCCTGGCAGTATTTGCCAAAGGATTCCAGCAGCCCCCGCGCCAGGTCAAATCGCTGCGTTGTCAGACATAGCCCTGGCAGCGCAATCAGCGTGTCGCGGCCCCAGTCGCTAAACCAGTGATAGCCCGCAATCACCGTCGGGCCGCCAATAGAGGCGCGATAGGCGATGAACTGGTCGCTGGCGCGGAGCAGGGCTGCCAGCATGGATTCTGTGGGGCTGAGATGGGGTGCAGCAAAGGTGACGGCGGGCGATCGCCCCCGGTCAGTCGTCTTCAGCATCGGCGTAAAGACCTGTCTGAGTCGCGCCTGCTCTGCCTGGAACGCGGTTTCAAACGTCTCGTTACTTGGCGGCACGAAGGGACGCAGTGGGTTTATGATGCGGACGCGGGCCTCCAGCACCAGGCTTTGCCCCGGATGGAGCAGTATTGCCAGATGCCCCGGACTGTACAAATCCTCGCGATCGCCCAGACCGCGCCGCGTCTCTTCGGGATAGCGATAGTCCCAATACCATGCGCCATCGGGATAATAGTCGCCCTGGCTCCAACTCAGTTGCCAGGACGTGCCCACCCAGTTGCCCCGCGTTGCCTGGATCGACACACGGTTGGGTTCCACCAGTTGCGAGAAGTTCAAGTCGGAAGCGGGTTCAGAACTGGCGTGCTGTTGATGGTGAAAGTTGCGATCGCCCACCAGCGGCCGCAGGTTCACCCAGACAGGCTCCCGGCCGGCATAGCGATAGCGAATGTAAACCTGATGTCGCAATCGGGGTTCGGGTTTGCCGTCGGGATTGGGCAACAGCCCGTGCGTCATCAAAATTTCGCGGGTCAGCGTCCAGTTTGACGTACCCCACACCCACGTCGGCACAGGGTCAATGGAAAAAGATTGCAGCAGCTTGTAGCCTACAGGCGACACCGACCCACTGCCCCAGTAGTTTGTGCCCAGCGGGTAGCCCTCGCCCGCAACATCCAGATAGGCTTCCACCCGCGACAGCAGCAGCGTCCGCTGGCCCGGCGGCGACACCGCTGCAAACAGCCAGCCGTGATAGGTGCGGGTGTGCGCGTCGGCAACCGTGCCGCTGGCAAAGCTGCCCAGGCCGTTGGTCAGGAGCCATTCGCGAGTGTCGAGAAAATCCATATGGGGTCTAAGGCTCAGTGAACCGCCAGTCTACTACAAGCTCAAGGGGCAAAGAATTAAGACTGTCTGAGGAAATAGGGGCAGGGGATTAAAGTTTTGGAACCGAGCTAAAAACTTAGCGACAAACTCTACTCAAAATCGTTATGACTATGATATAGTCGTAACAGTTCGCAATCTAGGAACTGCGGCGAGGCAATGCCGACCATTCCCCGCCAGATTATCTAAGGAAACTATAGACGCATTAGGAAGTTCTAAGGAGAGTACGTTTCATGACTCACAGCACCGAATGTCTTCGCGTTGGTCAAGCAGCACCTGACTTTACTGCCGAAGCGGTGGTCGATCAAGAATTTAAGACCATCAAGCTGTCTGACTATCGCGGCAAATACGTCGTTCTGTTCTTCTATCCTCTGGACTTCACCTTTGTCTGCCCGACGGAAATTACCGCTTTTAGCGATCGCCACGCCGATTTTAAAGCCATCAACACCGAAATCCTGGGCGTATCGGTAGACAGCGTGTTCTCTCACCTCGCCTGGATCCAGACCGACCGCAAGAGCGGCGGCGTGGGCGACCTGAACTATCCCCTCGTGGCAGACATTAAGAAAGAAGTGAGCGCTGCTTACAATGTGCTAGATCCTGAAGCAGGCGTTGCACTGCGCGGTCTGTTCATCATCGACAAAGATGGCATCATTCAGCACGCCACCATCAACAACCTCGCCTTTGGCCGCAACGTGGACGAAACCCTCCGCGTGCTGCAAGCCATCCAGTATGTGCAGTCTCACCCCGATGAAGTGTGCCCTGCCAACTGGAAGCCCGGCGATGCCACGATGAATCCTGACCCTGTGAAGTCGAAGGATTTCTTCGCCGCTGTATAGGTTTGACGTAAGGTTTGGCTGTCTCGGTGAGCGTTCAGCAATGAATGCTCTGTAATTGCAAGACTGGGGGTGCATTGCACCCTCTTTTTTTTGAAAAAGGGCGATTTTTTCAACAAAGCGCGGGTGCTGTTTCTCTCTAAACTAAAATCCATAGCATCGAACCATCAACGTTAGGACTTACGCAGTTGGACGATTTCTCACGGGCTGCGCCCGTGAGAAATCGTCCAAAACCCAGAAAACCTATCGCAAGTGCCTAAGTGCTGAACGTTTTTAAGCAACAGGAGTGAACCGTGAGGATTTTATATGGGATATCGGCGGCGGCACTGGTTATGCTAGGCGGCATAGGCACAGCGGGGGCCAATCTACCGCTTCAGGTGGGAGCGTATCAGGCGGAAAACCGCAGCGCCCGCATAGCAACGCTGAACGATCGCCTCTGTGTGCAGTTTTTTGCGCTGGGAACCATTGTCACTGCGTCGATTGACCGCAGACCCGATTCTCTGGGCGTTTACAGGATTGAGCGTTTGGATCAGGTGCTGGTGCAGCCCGACGTGCGATCGCTCCTAATTGGCCCGCCCCATGAACTGGTCGTCTATACACGAGTTGACGACGTGCCTCCCAGTATTAATTTCTTGATGCAAGAGTGCCTTACCTCGCGGCAAGACTATCTCAACCAGACCAACGCGGTTGGCAGTCTGGAGGTAGCGCCAGGCTCGACAGAGCTTTATTCAGAAGGGATTCTAGAGGACTGGGCGCATGGCATCGGAATCCGCTAAATCCACAAACGCTCAATCTACAGATGCGAAAGACCTGGACACAGAGTGGATGGAGGTCGGGCGCATCGTTGGGGCGCAGGGTCTCAAGGGCGAGGTGCGCGTCTATCCCGATTCGGACTTTCCGGAGCGGTTTCTGGAACCGGGGACACGCTGGCTGCAAGGGCCGGGAGAAGCCACGCCCAGATCGGTCAAGCTGGTCGCAGGGCGCTTGCTGGCAGGCAAGAATTTGTACGTGGTGAAGTTTGCTGAGGTGGGCGATCGCACTCAGGCAGAGGCCCTGCGCGGCGCGGTAATGCTGGTTCCAGCGGGCGATCGCCTCCCGCTAGCGCCAGACGAGTTCCACGTCCGCGACCTGATCGGGCTGGAAGTCTGGCACCAGGTCACGCAAACCCAGGTGGGCACGGTTATAGATTTGATTGCCGCAGGCAATGATCTGCTAGAAGTGAAACTGTTAGCGCCGCAGGGTAAAACGACCACCGTGCTGATTCCCTTTGTGAGGGCGATCGTGCCCGTGGTCGATTTGCCCAGTCGCCGCCTCGAAATCACTCCACCCGATGGACTCCTGCCTTAAAGAGGAGAGAAGCCTCAGAAGTCTTCTCTTACTTTCTCTTACTTAAGGGGGATTTAAGGATTGAGGGAGATCTCAGGGCGATCGCCTCACCAAGACTCAAACCAGCCCCTAAGCCGTTGCCTTCAGCAGGTCAGTCAGCATCGACACCATCTGGTCAATATGGTGCTTCTCGATCATCAGCGGCGGCGATAGGGCAATAATGTCGCCCGTGGTGCGGATTAATAGACCCTGCTCATAGGCCCGCACAAACACATCAAAGGCGCGGGCGGTCGGCTTGCCCGGAATCGACTCTAGCTCGATGCCGCCTACCAGACCCAGATTGCGAACGTCGATGACGTGGGGCAGCCCCTTCAGCGAATGCAGCGCTTCCTGCCAATAGCCCGACAGGTCGTTTGCCCGCTGGAACAGGCCGTCTTCTTCGTACACGTCCAGCGTCGCCAGCGCCGCCGCGCAGGCCACCGGATGTCCGGAATACGTGTAGCCGTGGAATAGCTCGATGGCGTTTTCGGGCCCGTGCATAAAGGCATCGTAGATATGCTTGCGGACGAAAACCGCGCCCATCGGCACGGTGCCGTTGGTAATGCCCTTGGCGACGGTGATCATGTCGGGCAGCACGCCAAAATAGTCTGCTGCAAAAGGCGCACCCAGCCGCCCAAAGCCCGTAATCACTTCGTCGAAGATTAGCAAAATGCCATACTTGTCGCAAATTTCCCGCAGACGCTGCAAGTAGCCGACGGGGGGAATCAGCACGCCCGTCGAACCGGCCACAGGCTCTACAATCACCGCCGCAATATTCGACGCATCGTGCAGTGCCACAATCCGCTCCAGGTCATCGGCCAGGTGTGCGCCCCATTCGGGTTGTCCTTTGCTAAAGGCGTTGTGTTCCAGGCTGTGGGTATGGGGCAGATGGTCTACGCCCGTCAGCAGCCCGCCAAAGAACTTGCGAACCGTAGGAATGCCGCCGACGGAAATGCCGCCAAAATTAACGCCGTGATAGCCACGCTCGCGCCCGATTAGCCGCTGGCGAGTGCCATCACCCTTGGCCCGATGATAGGCGATCGCAATCTTCAGCGCTGATTCCACCGCCTCCGAGCCAGAGTTCGCGAAAAACACATGGTCGAGATCGCCTGGCAGCATCTTCGCCAGCCGATCTGCCAGTTGAAACGCGCCCGGATGCCCCATCTGAAATGCCGGAGCATAGTCCATTGTGTTGACCTGGCGGCTAACGGCTTCGGCAATTTTGACGCGGCAGTGTCCGGCATTGACGCACCATAGCCCTGCCGTGCCATCCAGCACTTGCCGCCCATCAACGGTCGTATAGTGCATGTCCTTCGCTGCGACAAATAGCCGGGGCCGCGCCTTAAACTGGCGATTCGCCGTAAACGGCATCCAAAATGCCTCCATCTCCGCCGGAGTGCTGGCGGCCCAAACTGGGTGGGTCAATTCTTGCACCATAATGCTGCATCGCTCCTCGCCAAATGGCTTCAGTTAAATAGCCTTCAAACGTCTGAAATACTTACCATTCAGCCATTCTAGCGCCCGCCATCACTACCTACCCCCAATTATGTCCATCCATTAACACGGCGTAAGACGGAGGGGGCAATTGAGATTACTGGGATGAGGGAGATTGTTGGGCTTTGAACCTCCTACCGTGTCACCTCCATTCCTTTGTCCCCTTGCTATACTGTAAGCAGGCGCACAAGTGCCCTTATGGGGCTGTCACGGTTTCGACGTTTTGGCGAACACTACCTTGTGATGCAGGCCGAGAGCGGGCTACCTCTCGTTAATCAATGGCTCAAACCAACGTACATGCGAACAACATCGTACCTTTTGCTCGTAAGCGCGTAGCTGTTGCTGCCGCCTAACAACCTCCTTACGGTTCGAGCGTCTGCGATTTGACTCCGTTAAGGATTGCAGACCAACCCCCAACGGATGCTCCGGATGATTGCCTCTGGTCAATCTCCGGCTAAGACTCTACCAGAGCATCCCACTGTCCGGGATAAGTGACAGTCCCCGCCCTGAGGGTCATCAGGGCTAAGCCTGTGAATGAGTGAGGTACTAATACCCAGGACGGACAGGAGTTCGACTCTCCTCAGCTCCACTTCTGGTAAGAAGCGCAGAACCCTGAGGTCTTAGAGACTTCGGGGTTCTGTTATGGGAGCAGAACTAGTAGAAAAACTGAGGGCGATCGCCCTCTCCGTTCACCCGCCAAAATTCAACACAGTTTCCTTGAACAGGTCGATCGCGGCGCGGACGGCGGTGTACCCAAAGGTCAGCACAGCCGTGGTCAGCGTTGCGCCCATGACGCACAGCACCAGCCCGCCCAGACTGATTGCGCCATCGTCGTCTAGCAGGCCGAACCCGGTGACGAAGATACCCATCGCGGGCAGCGTGTTGGTCAGGGGGATAGGGATCATCATGGAAATGGCCATGAGGGCGATCGCCACGCCAATTGCCACGCGCCCCGGCAGGCTCGTACAGACAGGCGTGAGTCGGGGACGGGACAGCGCCTCAATTCGCCGCAGCCAGGGTAGCCCAGCATTTAGCACGCCCTGCACCTGCTTCAAATCGAGCGCGTGCTGCTTAAACTTTTCGGGAAACCAGGGCGTTTCTCGCCCCGCAATCAACTGCACTGCCAGCAAAAACAGCAGAATCCCGAAGGGGACAGAATAGCCCGGAGCCGGAATCGGCAGCGCCGACGGCAGCGCCAGCAGCACAAACAAAAAACCAAAAATTCGCTCACCCGCCAGGTTCAAAATATCGGCAAGCGTGACTTTTTCGGGCGGGTTTTCGTCAAAAAAATAGCGTTGCAGTTCGGTTGAGAGTCGAGCCACGTTTGGGGGAAGGGATGAGGGGTAGGGGTTTCCTGTTTCGGACGGGAGGCACCCGAAACAGGAACTAAACTTAGGCCTTTAAAGCCTAAGTGCCGGAGGTCCAGGAGTTAATGTACTCAATCTGCTCAGGGGTGAGCGCGTCGATGGCGATGCCCATTGCTTGCAGCTTCAGGCGGGCGATCTCTGCATCAATTTCCTGAGGAATCGAGTGCAATCCGGGCGAAAGCTTGCCCTTGTTTTTCACCAGGTATTCGCAGGCGAGGGCCTGGTTGGCAAAGCTCATGTCCATCACGGCGCTGGGGTGTCCTTCGGCGGCGGCCAGGTTGACCAGGCGACCTTCGCCCAGCACAACAACCGATTTGCCGCTGGCGAGCTTGTATTCTTCGGTGAAGGGGCGGACAGTTTTCACTTCGGCGGCGCGTTCCTTCAGGGCTACTAGATCAATCTCGATGTCGAAGTGTCCAGAGTTGCAGACGATCGCCCCATCTTTCATGCGGTCGAAGTGTTCGCCGCGAATGACGTGCTTGTTGCCCGTCACGGTGATGAACAGATCACCCTGGGGAGCGGCGATCGCCATCGGTACGACGCGGAAACCATCCATCACGGCTTCTAGCGCCTTGATGGGGTCAATTTCGGTGACGATCACGTTTGCGCCCATGCCCCGTGCCCGCAGCGCTGTGCCCTTGCCGCACCAGCCATAGCCTGCCACAACGACCGTCTTGCCCGCCAGCAGAATATTCGTGGCGCGGATAATGCCATCCAGCGTGGATTGGCCCGTGCCGTAGCGGTTATCAAAGAAATGCTTGGTGTCGGCATCGTTGACATTCATCGCTGGGAAGGTCAACACGCCATCCCGCAGCATCGCTTGCAGACGCACGATTCCCGTAGTGGTTTCTTCCGTTGTGCCAATCAGGTCAGCGATTTGCTCCTGGCGCTCCTGAATCAGCGTGGCCACTACGTCGCTGCCGTCGTCGATGATCAGGTTTGGGCGGTGATCCAGCGCGGTCTGCACATGGCGATGGTAGGTGGCGTTGTCTTCGCCCTTGATGGCAAAGACGGGAATGCCGTAGTCGGCGACCAGGCTAGCAGCCACGTCGTCCTGCGTAGACAGGGGGTTGCTGGCGATGAGCAGGGCATCGGCTCCGGCATTTTTGAGGGCGATCGCCAAATGAGCCGTTTCCGTAGTGACGTGGCAGCAGGCGACGAGACGAATTCCTGCCAGCGGCTTTTCAGCAGCAAAGCGGTCTTGAATCTGGCGCAGCACGGGCATTTCCCGTCCGGCCCACTCAATGCGCTGTTTCCCCAGGCTGGCTAGGGACAGATCTTTGACTTCGTGTTTTACCTGAGTTGTCGTGGTCATTGAGGTTCGAGGTTGAGGGTTTGCATGTAGAAATTTATGCCAGGACGATCTTAACGCTCTTGACCCCGAACACCTAAAAAGTTGGCGTGGAAGTTGGAGCAGAAGAGGCTTGCGCGGGTGGAAAAGCCTTAAAAACTACTGTCGGGAATCCGTATTTTTGTCCTTGTATCAAGTAGATACGCTATACAGCATAGTGAAAATAGATGGGTAAGCGCAGACAGGCTGCTAGCTTTGGTTTGTGTTTTACTGCCGTTTTCGAGCAGCTTAGCCTGGAGGATGATCGCAGATACGAGCAACGTTAATTGGTTTACGTAGCTTCAATAACTTTCTCTTATGAAAGTTTCGGATATGATAGTACCTAAGGACAGCGTGTTCAATCGCTCTTTCCCATTAAGCTGGGTAAGCGTCAGATCAGCGCTCTGGTTTTCCTGAAGTTGCAGGAAATCTGGGGGCTTCTCCGTTTCCCAGCGCCAGCCCAAACCCGGACTAGAGTTCTGTAGCTTCAAGGCTGCAACTCCACAGCTATTGAGGGTTTTAGGCTGTTTGTCGAGTTCTAAATTATTCATTTATGGAACCTGGTAGTCGAAACGACACCTCTCCTGAACCTCCGCTTTACCGCGCTGCTGAGATTGCAGGCACCTTCATCGCCGTGTTGACGCTGGTTGTTCCCGTTGCGGCGATCGCCTATTTTTCAACCCCGATCACGCCCTCCTCATTGCCGACTCGAACCATCCGAGCGCCTGCGGTCGCAGCACCTGCGGTCACTGAGTCATCAATTTGGAAGCGTCACCATCCTTTGCAGCCCAAGTGATTGACCGACCAGGGATGGGGATGCTACTGCTGGATGAGCCAGCAGGCAGAGGGAAAAATCAGGTATTCCAAGAAAAAGAGCTTCCAGATGAACTGATAGAATCGGGCGATCGCCCTGCGGTCGTCCAAGTTGACCCGTCGCTGCTGCCACCAGAGGGCCGCCAGCGCCAGTCCGTGCGTCGCCACCAGCCAGCCCGTAGAGGCGCGAGACAGAGCGGGTGCAGCCACAATGATGCCCCCATAGCAAGCGCTGATCAGTCCCAGCACGATGCGAAACACGGGGCGCTTGCCCAGGCTGAGGGCAAAGGTGCGGATGTGGTAGCGGCGATCGCCCTCCAGGTCGGGAATGTCTTTGCAAAGAGCGATCGCCCCCGTGAAGCCAAGAATGAACAGCGTCAGTGCCCAAACTTCTGCCGGGATGCCGCTGGGCAGCCCCAGCACGTTGCTAAAGTGCAGAAACAGCCCCAGGTTTACAATTGCGCCGCGCACCGTGAAGATGCACAGCGAGGCCCACACGGGAAACCGCTTCAGACGGATGGGCGGCAATGAGTAGGCTGTGCCAATCAGCAGGCTGAGTCCGACCGTCGCCAGCAGCCATGGCCCACCCCCCGCCGCCAGCATCAACGCCAGCAGCCCACAAGTTGCCACAATTGCCCAGCCCTGCTGCCGCGAAAACTCGCCCGATGCCAGCGGCAGGTGCGGCTTGTTGATTCGGTCAATATCCACATCCTCAAGCTGGTTTAGCCCGACGATGTAGACATTACCGCAGAGACAGGCGAAGAGGGCAATTCCCATGAGGATCGCTTCGCGAATCGCCACGGCTTCCCACGAGGCACTGAACGGTTGGGCAACCTGAGAGCGGGCGATCGCAAAAATTCCTGCCACGCTGAGCGTTGTCCCGATAATCGTATGGGGTCGAGAAAATTTCCAAAAAGCGTAGAGCGCAGTAGATGCGGTAGAAGCTGACTTGGGCGAACGATCATCCATTAGAAATTCATTAAGCGTGTATGGGTATAGCAGGTGCAACATCTGGTGCAACATCTGGTGCAACATCTGATGCAACTTCTGGCGCAACATCCGGTGCAACATCCGGTGCAACGGATCATGCAATCATGCAAAACATTCAACTCCCGCCTCCACCGTGCCGATCCTCGGTCAGCGGATCAGTGGAAATACGGGAAATCCTGTCAGGACTTAGGATAGTTCACCTGTTGGGCGATCGCACGTTCCCTGCCCAAAAGTCCCGTGGCCAGTCCGAAAAACTGACCCGCTTTTTCCCGACTCGCAAATTTGCTGCATAACCTGGGAATCAAAGGGTTAGGGGGCAGAAGGACGGAGCCAAGTCAGGACTGAATCGCTCAAAACTGCCGAGCCTGATTCCCTAGCCCCCTCACTCTCAACCCGCTCTCTCTCACCGCCACCCATGTCTACCTACGCCCAGCACGCCGGCCAACACCTCGCGCAACTGCTCAAGTCGCGCACCGTTCCTCAGCTTGAGCAAGCCCTCCAGCCCAAGCCCCAGGAGCCGCCGCCCCAGTTTCCTGGCGGGTCGCGGATTACGCCTGCTGCCGTCGATCGCCGCTGGAAGGCCCTGGGCGCAGCGGAGAACCTGCAAGCTGCCCTGCTCGATCCGCAAACGGCTGAGCAGATGGAGGCTTACCGCAACAACATTGAGAACTTCATCGGCACGGTCAAGGTTCCTGTCGGTATTGCCGGGCCGCTGCGGGTGAATGGCCTGTTTGCCCAGGGCGATTACTATGTGCCCTTGGCAACGACGGAAGCAGCGCTGGTTGCCTCCTATAGCCGGGGGGCACACCTGCTAACGGCGGCGGGCGGCTGCACCACACTGCTGCTGAATGAGGGGCTGGGTCGCGCTCCGGGCTTTGCCTTTGCCAATTTGATCGATGCAGGCAAGTTTGTCATGTGGGCGATCGCCCAGCAAGACACCTTCCGCCAGGTCGCCGAAGCCACCACGCGCCACGGCAAGCTGATCGACCTGCGGGTGACTGTCGAGGGCAACCACGTCTACCTCGACTTCCAGTTCACCACGGGCGATGCCTCCGGGCAAAACATGGTAACCATCGCCACCCAGGCCATTTGTGACTACATTCAGCAGCACGCGCCAATCCAGCCGCAGTATGCCTTCGTAGAAGCCAACCTGTCGGGCGACAAGAAAGCCAGCGCCCAGTCGTTTCTGTCGGTGCGCGGCAAGAAAGTCACCGCTGAGGCCACACTGCCCGCCGATCTGGTCGCAAAATGCCTGCACGCCACACCCGCCCAAATGGTGGACTATTGGCGGATGTCGGCCCTGGCGGGCACGCTGACGGGCACTATCGGCGTACAGGGCCACTACGCCAACGGCCTCGCCGCCCTCTATCTTGCCTGCGGGCAGGATGTCGCCTGCGTTGCCGAGTCTGCTGTGGGGGTTACTCGCTTTGAAGTCACCCCCGACGGTTCCCTCTATGCCGCTGTGACCCTGCCGAATCTCGTGGTGGGCACAGTCGGCGGCGGCACGGGACTGCCCAGCCAGCAGGCGTGTCTAACCCTGCTGGGACTGGCTGGTAGTGGTCACGCCCGCGCCTTTGCCGAAGTTTGCGCCGGACTGCTGCTGGCAGGCGAACTTTCGATCATCGGCGCACTGACCTCCGGTGAGTTTACCCGTGCCCATGAACGGCGGGCCCGGCGCAAGGGAACCGGAGAGGGAGAGCAGCAGTGAAGGAATGGGGCGGTTTGTACGTTCCTCGATACTCCACTCATGCCCAACCCTCACTCTCCCCAAACATGCACCACCAACTCCCGCGTATGGCTGTGGCGGCGGTGTTCCCAGATGTAGATGCCCTGCCAGGTTCCCAATAAGAGCCGACCGTTACCTACAGGGATTTGCTCGGAGGTATGGGTTAGCACGGTGCGGATGTGGGCGGGCATGTCGTCCGGCCCTTCGGCGCTGTGGATGTATTGATAGCCTTCAGGAACCAGTTTTGACAGAAAGGTTTCTAGATCCCGCAACACGTCGGGATCAGCATTTTCCTGAATGATTAGGCTGGCAGAAGTGTGGCGCAGGAACAGATTGCACAGTCCGGTGCGAATGCCCGACTCGGCGACGATCTGCGCCACCTGAGCCGTGACTTTTTGCAGCGTTTTGCCTTGGGTGGAGATGCGGAGAATTTGCTGGTGCTGCATGGTCGAGGCGGATTTATGTTGAGGCGGATTTATGTTGAGGCGGATTTATGTTGAGGCGGAGTTAGGAATCAGGAATCGGTGTGGAATTTGCGGGATTGCCAGACGTAGAGCCGCCAGATCAGCCGACACAGGGCGTATAAGGCAACAGTGAGCAAGACCACGCCCAGCGCCAGGAAGACGAATTGCAGCAGGGCACTGAGAAAGACGGCCGCGACGAGGGCGATCGCCATCAGGTTCACCACCCAGTCGAACGGGGTGCGGCGATGGGGGGCGATCGCCTCTGGGCAAAACGGCTGGGGATACAGCACCTCCGACCCCTCAGCAGACAGGTCTGAGCAGGGCAGCGGCTTGGCGAAGGTGGACTGGACGACATTCATGAATCGTCAAAAATTCGTCAGAAGCAACGCGAACCATTTTGACCCAAAGTGGGAAGACTGAGCAGTGTTTGCAGTGACACAAATGAGGGCTGACCGGGACTGACGTTGTTGAATGATTTCTCGCGGATGCAGTATAAAAATTTTCCTCTGATTCGAGTGAATCAGCCTTATAAACAGATAAACAGGGGGACTTTCGAGCTGCATCCCTCTGACCGACGTTTCCTCTCTCGCCCTTGATCATGACCTCAGTACCGATGCCCACCTATCCCCACGTCTTCATTCAGGATCAGCATGACGCTGGCACTGCTAGATTATGAATCAGGTTCGATTCGCCTCAGCGGACAGCATGAGGAAATGCTCGTCGTTCGTGATGGCGGCGTTGTCGAGCGCATTGACACGATAGATCTAGGATTTCCGGTGGGGCTGGTGTCGGAGATTACGGATTTTGTGAACCAGACCGAAGTGAAACTGAACCCAGGCGATGGTGTGGTGCTGTACACAGACGGCATCACCGAAGCCGCAGACCTAGATCGAAACCTGTACGGACTGGAGCGGCTGTGTCAGGTGGTGAGCCAAAACTGGCATCTTCCTGCGGATATGATTCGTCAGCGAGTCATTGAGGACGTGCAGCAGCATATCGGTCAAGATACAGCATTTTTGAAGCTAGTGAGGAACACGGATGGTCAATAAGCCCTTGCCTCGTGAGGGCAGCGTGTGCCTCACCCCGTAAGAAAATGCTGTAACAGGTTGCAAGATGACATTTCTCTGCTGGTCTTAAAGCAGAAACCCAGTCCTGGGCAGACACTGCTGGCTTAGGCACGGCTTTCCTACTTTAGAGAATTTTGGGAATTAATCTGACGCGCTGACTGGAGCATGGCATTGAATCAGGACGAGAGCGATTCGCGCAGCGATCCCTCCGGGAATCGCCCCATGATGCGCCGCTGTTTGGAGCTAGCCCAGCGGGCCCGCGGCCAGACTGCTCCAAACCCGATGGTGGGCGCGGTGGTGGTCAAAGACGGGCAAATCGTGGGCGAAGGCTTTCATCCGCAGGCGGGGCAGCCCCACGCCGAAGTATTCGCGCTGCGAGAAGCGGGCGATCGCGCTGCGGGGGCGACGGTTTACGTCAACCTGGAGCCGTGTAGCCACTTTGGCCGCACGCCGCCCTGTGCCGATGCGCTGATTGCGGCGGGCGTGGCGCGGGTGGTGGTGGGCATGGTCGATCCCAATCCGCAGGTGGCAGGGCGCGGGCTGGAAAAACTGCGGGCGGCGGGCATTGCCGTCATAGTGGGCGTAGAGGAAGCGGCCTGTCAGGCGCTCAACGAACCCTTTGTCTACCGCATCACGCACCAAAAGCCCCTGGGCATTTTGAAATATGCCATGACGCTGGATGGCAAAATCGCCACGACGACGGGCCATAGCGCCTGGGTTACGTCGCCCGCCTCGCGCCAGGTGGTGCATGAGCTACGGGCCGGGTGCGATGCAGTGGTCATAGGCGGCAATACGGTGCGGCGTGATAATCCGCTGCTGACCAGCCACGGGCAGGGTCACAATCCCCTGCGCGTGGTCATGAGTCGTCGGCTAGATCTGCCCGCCGACGCAAAGCTCTGGCAGACTGCCGAAACGCCCACCGTCGTTTTCACGGAAACGGGCGCAAATCCCGACGTTCGGCAGCACTTGCAAAAACTTGGCGTGGAGGTAGTGGAGCAACCGGATTTAACGCCCGCAGCGGTCATGGCGGATTTGTATCATCGGGGCGCAATGGCTGTGCTGTGGGAATGCGGCGGCACGCTGGCAGCAAGGGCGATCGCCGATGGGTCTATCCAAAAAGTCCTCGCCTTTATCGCACCCAAAATCATTGGCGGCGCAGCGGCTCCGTCTCCCGTCGGCGATCTGGGTTTAACCCTGATGACCGAGGCGATCGCCCTTGAGCGCGTCCAGTGGCGGACGATCGGGCAAGACCTGCTGATCGAGGGCTACTTGCCGCGTTGACAGTCAGCATCACGTTCGTCGGATTCCGGCTCGAACTGATTGATTTCTGAAATCCACTCCCTGAAACCCTGCACCCGTTCTCGAACCGCTGCACACAGCCAGCCGTCATATTGCGGATACACGGGCAAACGGGGTACGAGTTGCCAGCCAGCAGGCTGAATCTGCGCTGCTAATTTCTGGGCGTTTGGGTGGGCGTAGTCAGGATTCACTTCATCAATGGGGCTGATGCCGCCGAGATCGGTGGCTCCGGCGGCGAGGCAGTCCAGCAGGGTTTGGGGCGATACCAGGTTGGGCGGAATTTGGATCGCGATATCGGCGGGAAGAATCTGGCGGGCGATCGCCACGGTCTCTGTCAACCGTTCCGGCGCAAAGGGTTCGCCGATTTCTGCCTGCGAGGAACCGGGGCTGTGGGGCTGCAAAATCACTTCCTGGATGTGCCCATAGCGGCAATGGAGGCGGGCGATCGCCGTCAACGTGTCTACCCAGTCGGCCGCCGTTTCGCCAATCCCCAGCAGCAGCCCCGTGGTAAAGGGAATCCGCAGTTCCCCTGCCCACTCTAGCTGTTGCAGGCGGACTTCTGGCTGCTTGCTGGGCGCGTGGCAGTGGACGGTCTGCATCAGGGCGGGCGTGACCTGCTCCAGCATCAGCCCCATCGAGGCGTTCACCCGTTTCAACTGCGCCAACTCCTCATAGCTCAGCGGGCCCGCGTTGGTGTGTGGCAAAAAGCCCAGCCGCAGCGCCAGATCGCACAGGTCATAGATCCGCTGAAACCAGGCGGCGCGGCGACGGCTCTGGGGATGCACTTCGCCGCTCAGCACCAGCGCTTCGATCACGGAGCCACCGGGGAGCGATCGCAGCCTGGATTCTGCCTGTTCCAGCAACAGCCATCGATCGGTTCCGGGTTCGGCACGAAAGTTGCAGTAGGTGCAGCGGTTAAAGCATTCGTAGGTCGGAACGAGCGTGTAGGACGGGCTGTAGGTGACGCGGCGCATTTGGACGGACGCTGGCGATGAGATTGATCTAGATGAAGTTTGTAATACTGTGGACATGACCCATTGTGCGGCAGTGTCAGCATTAAGGGTCAGCGTTAAGTGTCAGCGTTAACAGCATTATTAATTTCAGCGTTAACCGAATCTGCTCCTGTCCGAAGCATCCCATTGTGCATCCCATTGTCCTGATATAAACCCTTTCCCCACAATGCATCCCCTGCTCACGGGCCCGCTCACGCTCGAAAGCGTCACCGTTCGCATTGCCGACCTGCCGCCCTCCTGCAACGGGCTGCGAATTGCCCAGCTTTCCGACTTTCATTACGATGGGCTGGGCCTGTCGGATGAATTGCTAGAAGAGGCGATCGCCCTCGTCAACCGTCTCCAGCCCGATTTGGTAGCGCTGACAGGCGATTTTGTCACCCATGACCCCAGCCCCATCGAGCCGCTGTCTGAGCATCTCAAGGCGCTGCACAGCCGACTGGGAAGTTTTGCGGTGCTGGGCAACCACGATTCCTATCGGCCTGGCGCGGCGGATTATATTACTCGCACGCTCACTGCGGCCGGCATCGAGGTGCTGCGAAACCAGATTGCCTATCCACTGGGCGAGATGTTTCCGGTAGTGGGACTGGCGGATTTTTGGTCGAAGGCATTTTCGCCCAAAGTGCTGGAGTCGCTGCCGCCCGACAGGCCGCGCCTGGTGCTGTCGCACAATCCCGACAGCGCCGCCCGCTTGGAGCCATATCGCGTCGATTTGCAGCTTTCGGGCCACACCCACGGCGGACAGATTGTGCTTCCTGGCGTGCGATCGCCCCAGCAGTTGTATTTTGACCTCTGCGCCAAGCTGCCCTGCGCCGTTCGCCGCTGGCTGCCCTTTGGCCATAGCGCCTGCGCCCGCGTCGTCGGCCATTGGGACTGGGCCCAGGGATTGCATTCCGTCGGCCGCAATCAGCTTTACGTGAATCGAGGTCTGGGTACTTACTTACCCGGCCGCTTTCTTTGCCCGCCAGAGGTGACGCTGCTCACACTCCGCACGGCTTGAGGAATGCTGAATCAAAGCAATCTGGAATCAAAACAAGACAACCAAAAAGCAAAGTGCTGCTCACGAAGGGCAACAGATCAGAGCAAGCTCTAAGATTCGTTACCACACGCCAAGCAGCACTCTGGGCGATCGCCTTAATGATGAAAACTGACACGTCAGCGAGATTACAGTCCCAAATCTGCGAGAATATCGGTTGCGTGAGTCTCAGTCTTTACCGAATCATATACCTTGGCAATCTTACCTTCACCGTCGATCACATAGGTCACGCGCTTGGAATAGCCTCCGCCGTCTACATCGTAGGCGCTGGTCAAGATGCCGTCCACATCTGCTAGCAGCGGGAAGGGCAGGTTGAACTTTTGCGTGAAGGCCTGGTGTGAGGCTTCGTCGTCGCGGCTGACCCCAAATACCACGATATCTTTATCCTGGTAGGCGCTATAGGAATCGCGGAAGCTGCACGCCTCCTTGGTGCAGCCGGGGGTGTCGTCCTTGGGGTAGAAATATAGCACGACAGTCTTGCCCGCATAGTCTGCAAGGGACACCGTGTTGCCGTTTGTATCTTTGACCGTGAAGCCGGGGGCGTGAGCGCCAACAGAAAGAGCCATACCAAAAATCCCTTAAGTGTACACTCCGTCACAGATTGTAAGGGTAAAATGGCTCATCCAAACACGCTGCCAAAAAACTCGATCGCCTCTTTTAGCGCCGCGATGAAGATGTCGATTTCTTCCTGGGTGTTGTAGAAATAGAGGCTAGCGCGGGCGGTGGATTGGGCTTTCACCTCGCGGTGCAGCGGTTGGGTGCAGTGGTGTCCGGCGCGGATAGCGATGCCTGCCTGGTCGAGAATGGTGGACAAGTCGTGGGGATGCACTGCGCCGGTGGTGAAGGCCGCTAGAGCGGCGCGGCCCTCCCCTTGGGCATCGGGACTAGGGCCGTAGGTGCGGACTTCGGGCAATTCTGCCAGCCGCTGGAACAGGTAGGCGGTGAGGTCGGCTTCGTAGGCGTGAATTTTGTCCATGCCGATGGCGCTCAGGTAATCGACGGCCGCACCGAGGGCGATCGCCTCTGCAATGGCTGGGGTTCCTGCTTCAAACTTGTGGGGAATGTCGGCATAGGTAGCATGGTCGAGAAACACATCGGCAATCATCTCGCCGCCCCCCAAAAATGGCGGCATTGCCCGCAGCACTTCTTTTTTGCCATAGAGGAAGCCAATGCCCGTCGGCGCACACATCTTGTGGCCCGAGGCCACCAGCCAGTCGCAATCCATCGCCTGCACGTCAATCGGCATGTGGGGCACGCTCTGGCAAGCGTCGATCAGCACCTTCGCGCCAACCCGGTGAGCAGCGGTGGTAATGTCCATCACGGGGTTAATGCAGCCCAGCGTGTTGGACACATGCACCACCGACACCAGCTTGGTTTTATCCGACAGCAGCGATTGGTAATGCTCGAAGTCAAACTCTTCCGTCTTCGTCAGCCGCACAAACTTCAGCACTGCCCCGGTCTTTTGCGCCACCAACTGCCAGGGAATCAGGTTGCTGTGGTGTTCCATCACCGTCAGGATGATTTCGTCCCCCGGTTGCAGCGTGTTCATGCCCCAAGCATAGGCGACGAGGTTAATCGCTTCGCTGGCGTTGCGCGTGTAGATGATTTCTTCCCGGTGGGCGGCATTCACAAACCGCTGCACCTTATCCCGCGCCCCCTCATAGGCATCGGTGGCCAGCCCGCTGAGGGTATGCACGCCGCGATGCACGTTGGAGTTATAGCGCTTGTAATAGTCCTCCAGCGCATTCAGCACTGCCAGCGGCTTTTGGGACGTGGCGGCGTTATCAAAGTAAACCAGCGGCTTCCCGTGAATGTCCTGGTGCAGGATGGGGAAGTCAGCGCGGACTTTGGTGGCGAGGGTGCGTTCTTGGGCGAGGGTCATGGCAGGGGTTTGGAATTAAGGGTCTGGAACTAGGAGTTTGGGCGAAGGAGGGATGAGGAGGCAAGCGATTCCCGCAGGGAGGCGATGGGAATCTTCTCCAAAATTTCGTAGGCAAAGGCGTATATCAGCAACCGCTGGGCGCTGGCGGCATCAATACCCCGGCTTTGCAAGTAAAATACTTCGTCAGCCTCAAGCTGGCTAACGGTTGCGCCGTGGGTGCATTTCACGTTGTCGGCGACGATTTCAAGCTGGGGCTTGGTGTCGATCCGCGCTTTGGACGACAGCAGCAGGTTGCGGTTCAGTTGTCCGGCATCGGTAAGCTGCGCGGCTTGCGGCACGAAGACTTTGCCGTTGAAGATGACATGAGCGCGATCGCCCACGATGTTTTTCTGCAACTGGCGCGTCGTACAGTAGGGACGGCTGAGGGCGATCGCGCTGTGCAGGTCGCTTTCCTGGTCGCCTGTGGCCACGGTCAGCCCGTTCAGCGTCACCTCAGCCTGTTCGCCCGTGGGATGCACCTCCAGGTGATGACGCGACAGGGCCGCGCCCAAGCTGAGGGCATTGCAGGTGTATCGGGCGCTGCGCTTCAGGGAGACGGCGGTTTTGCCAATGTGAACCGCGGTTCGGCTGTCGCGCTGGAGGCGGGTGTGGTTCACCGAGGCGTTTTCGCCCAGCCAGATTTCGGTGACGGGGTTGGCGAAGTAAGAACTGTCGGCTCCGTCGGCGATCGCCAGATAATCTTCCAGCAGCGTGATTGAGCTATTCGCCTCGGCGACCACCAGCACGCGGGGCTGGCTGAAGGTCGGCGGGTCTGCTGCGGTGGAGACAAACAGCAGCCGAATCGGTTCTGCGGCTTCCGTGTTCTTGGGCACAAACACAACCGCTACGTCGCTCAAGCCAGCGGTGTTCAGCGTGGTAAATAGCTCCTCGGCGTTGGGCTGCTGCGCCAAGTAAGGCTGGAGCCGTTCTGTCCAGGCAGCATCCAGTCCTGCCAAGTTGGCCACCGTCACGCCCGATGGCAAGTCCCCCAGCGCCGACAGATTCTCGGAATACACGCCGTTGACGAAGACTAGGCGGCGGCTGGCGGTTTCCGGCATGAAAAATGCTTCCAGATCGTCTAGTCGAACAACAGGATTGGCCGCAGCCGTCGTCAGCTTCAGGCTGAGCAGCGCCGACAAGTCGTTGAACCGCCATTCCTCATCGCGGCTAGTCGGAAACGCCTGCTCCTGAAGCTGACCCAGAGCGCGATCGCGCAGTGGCTCCAGGGCTGCAATCCGAGACGGAATCGCCTGCGCCAACTGCCGCAAGTGCTGAAGGAACTCGGCCCGCTGAGCAGCGGCTTGCAATATGGGTGTATTTACCTCTGGGGAAACTTGGACTGTCATCGTGCGATCGCCCCCTATGCCTTCACCGTCGAGTCTTCCAGCACCCACTCATAGCCGCGCTCCTCTAACTCCAGCGCTAGTTCCTTCGTGCCGGTGCGGATAATTCGACCATTCGCCATCACATGCACATAGTCGGGCACGATGTAGTTCAGCAGGCGTTGATAGTGCGTGATCACTAGCATGGCGTTCTCAGCGTTCGCAAGCTGGTTTACGCCATCCGCCACCACCTTCAGCGCGTCAATGTCCAGTCCCGAATCCGTTTCGTCCAAAATTGCCAGCTTCGGCTCTAGCAGCGCCATTTGCAGAATCTCGTTGCGCTTCTTCTCGCCGCCCGAAAAGCCCTCGTTCACACTGCGGCTGAGAAAAGATGCGTCCATCTTTACCACGTCCAGCTTTTCGCGCACCAGCTCATCGAAATCAAAGGCATCCAGTTCTTCTAGCCCCTGGTGCTTGCGCTTGGCGTTGTAGGCGACGCGCAAAAAGTCCAGATTGCTAACACCGGGAATCTCCAGCGGATACTGAAAAGCGAGGAAAATACCAGAGCGCGATCGCGCTTCGGGTTCCATCTCTAGCAAATTCTGCCCCAGGTAAATCACCTCGCCACCCGTTACTTCATAGTCCGGATGTCCAGCAATCACCTTAGAAAAGGTGCTTTTTCCAGAGCCATTCAGCCCCATAATGGCGTGAATTTCGCCCGCCCGAATTTCCAAATCCACACCCTTCAGGATCTCCGTGCCGTCCACCTCGGCCCTGAGATCCTTCACCGATAAAATCACCTCGTTACTGCCTTCTCGAATCACCGTCTCACCTCGTTACACCGTTAATGTCTGTTCATCTCAAGAATTTCTAACAGTCCCGGATCTTCTTCAAAATGCGAAGCACCTCGTACAGATCATTTCCTGGATTGCGAACTGCAAAATATCGAGAAGTCGCGTATACAGGAAAGTCCTGGCTCATGAACTTAATAAACAGAAAGTTCTCACCGTTTGTAACCAAACTGTAGCCTGGGCGATCGCTATCTGGTCTGCCCAATAAGTAAGAGAGTAACTGCGCCAGACCAGATTCAATTGAAAGCGCCGCGCGTTTCGATTCAATTACCAACAGCCACAGCTTCTCCTTTAACACCAGAATATCCAATGCGCCCGTAACAACAACGCCCTCATTTTCTTCGATTACTTCAATGACTTTTTCGGTTTTCACTTGATAAGGCGACAAGTAAAAATCTGCTAGCAGCAGCAAAGGAGAAACCATCACCAACTGAATAGGCTTTTCCAAAACAGGCGGATCAGTGACTAGGTTGAGATAGGCAGACTTTACCTTGTCTAGAATTTTTTGTTCCTCTGGCGAAATCTCTGGCAAATCGGTCTGCCATTCTGGAAAAAAAGACGCATCTTCGACATATCGCAAGTGGAACTTGTCGATCAAGTCGCGGAGCGTAATAGCGTTGGCAGATAAAACTTGCACCATAAAATCGTGAGGCATTCCTCTAGCCGACGCTGCCTTCGAGCTTCAGCGCTAGGAGGCGATCGGCTTCCACCGCAAATTCCATCGGCAGTTGGTTAAACACATCCTTGCAAAAGCCGCTAATCATCATCGAGATTGCGTCCTCAACCGAGATGCCGCGCTGCTGCAAGTAAAACAATTGGTCTTCACCGATCTTGGACGTAGACGCTTCGTGTTCCACCCGTGCCGTGTTGTTTTGCACCTGGATGTAGGGAAATGTATTTGCGCCTGCGGTGTCGCCAATCAGCATCGAGTCGCACTGGGAATAGTTGCGTGCGCCGTCTGCCTTGGGGCCAATTTTCACCAGCCCGCGATAGCTATTCTTCGACTTCCCTGCGGAAATGCCCTTGGAAATAATCGTGCTGCGAGTGTTTTTGCCAACATGCACCATCTTGGTACCCGTGTCGGCTTGCTGCATGTTATTGGTCAACGCAACGGAATAGAACTCGCCCACGGAGTTATCGCCCACTAGCACGCAGCTTGGATACTTCCAGGTAATGGCAGACCCTGTTTCGACCTGCGTCCAGGAAATTTTGGAATTCACACCCTGGCATAGGCCGCGCTTCGTCACAAAGTTGTAGATGCCGCCCTTGCCGTTTTCGTCTCCGGCATACCAGTTTTGCACGGTGGAATATTTGATTTCGGCATTGTCTAATGCAACCAATTCCACAACAGCAGCATGGAGTTGGTTCGTATCGAACATCGGTGCGGTGCAGCCCTCCAGGTAGCTGACGTAGCTCCCTTCCTCTGCAACAATCAGTGTCCGCTCAAACTGTCCTGATTCGCCATTGTTAATCCGGAAGTAGGTCGAAAGCTCCATCGGACAGCGCACGCCTTTGGGAATGTAGACGAACGACCCATCGGAAAACACCGCTGAATTGAGCGCAGCAAAGTAATTGTCTGCAACCGGAACAACGCTGCCCAGATACTTCTGAATCAGATCCGGATACTCACGCATTGCTTCCGAGATCGAGCAGAAGATAACCCCCTCCTTCGCCAGCTTTTCGCGGAAGGTCGTGGCGACCGAAACGCTGTCGAAGATGGCATCCACCGCCACGTTGGACAGCCGCTTTTGCTCCGACAGCGGAATGCCCAGTTTTTCAAACGTTTCTAGCAGCGTCGGATCGACCTCCTCCAGGCTGTCTAGTTTTTTAGCTTGCTTCGGTGCGGAGTAATAGACAATGTTCTGGTAGTCAATTGGCGGATAGTTCACAGCCGCCCAGTTGGGTTCCTCCATTCTGAGCCACTGGCGATAGGCCTTGAGGCGAAACTCTAGCATAAATTCTGGCTCATTCTTTTTGGCAGAGATGAGCCGCACCACGTCTTCACTTAGCCCACGCGGAATCGTGTCGGACTCAATCTCGGTGACAAAGCCGTATTTGTAGGGCTGATTTACGAGAGATTTGACAGAGGTAGACATGTTTGGGAGTAGTGGAGTGATGGATGAACGGAGCGGTGAAGCGGCAAGAGATCTGGGAGGTCAAGCCATGCTAGGGTCTTGTATTCTCTGATCTCTGTCCTCTAAACTCTAAATCCCTAGCTAATGACTAGAGCTAATACTGACCGGTAACAGAGCGAATCTCGTCGAGGCTGATTTCCTGCTTGTCGCCTGCAAAGTCGTTGTCAGGTGTAAGGAAGAGCATACAGTGGCATTCTTTGCGTTCGCGCATGGGGACGCAGGGGCAGTTCCAATAGGCTGCGGCCGCTTCGGCTTCTTTATCTTCGTAGTGGCGGCAGGGGCACAGCGGCGCGCCCAGATCGTCCTTATGCTTTGCGAGTCCTTCGATGACAACTGCCGTCACGCCTGGGTCAACACAGAAGTAGGTGCCAGTGCGCTTTGCATAGCTTTCTGCGAAGCTGCGCATGAGTTCTAGGTTTTTTTCCGAAGCTTGAGTTGGTTTTTCCATGAGTAGGGCGACAGCGCGAACAATTCATGCCTATAATTAAAACAACTTGAGGGTTGCTTTAGTTCTATTGTAAAGGTACTTTAGCAACACTTCAGTTGTCAAAGTTAATTGTAAGGCGTTTTGGCGCTTTTGAGGGACGATGACCGCAACTCAGCAACCGTCCACCAAGCAAGACATTCTGCACTACCTCGCCAAGCAGGGGCAGGTGAGCGCTCAGGCTTTGGCAGAGCATTTCGGAATTAGCCCCCAAGCGATACGCCGTCATCTAAAAGATCTGACGGATGAGGGTTTGGTGGAACACGAGGCTATGCAGGTAGGGATGGGTCGCCCCAATTATCTGTATAGGCTGAGTCGAGAGGGGCGCGATCGCCTGCCTGAGCGCTACGACGAGTTTGCTGTATCTTTGCTGACGACTCTGGCGGAAACCGTCGGCCCTGATCAGATGGGGTCCATTCTTCGCAAACAGTGGGAACAGAAGGCGCTGGAATATCGCAAGCAGGTCGGTGCGGGCACGCTGCAAGAGCGAGTCATGCGGCTGGTTGATCTGCGAAAAGCCGAAGGCTACATGGCCGAGTGGCATTTTGTTGAACCTGAAGACGGGGCGGAGCCGCAGTTCATTATTACGGAATATAACTGTGCCATTTCGCACATTGCTGAGTCGTTTCCCAGCGTGTGTGGTCATGAGCTAGAAATGTTTGAGATGGCGCTGGGAGACTGTCGCGTTCAGCGAACGCACTGGTTAGCCAATGGAGAACATCGCTGCGGCTACTTGATTCAAGCACAGTAGCGTCGGTTTTACGATGCATTTATGGGGTTAATGGGGCGATCGCCCGAGGGGTCTTGCTTCTGTCTGAGCTTCTCAGCACAAGTTTTTACGACTGTTGCAGGGTTGTTAAACCTGACGCTTTGCGTAAAGAGTTGGGGCATAATGAACGAAACTCTCCCAAGGCGAAATCTCACTCGCCTTCAGTTTTGCTCAGGCCTGCATTAGCCATCCGTCCCCCTCTTTCAACAACTCACCTTACTCATGACGCACTTTCGCTCGCTCAATGCCTCCCTGCTCCTGTCTGTGGCTTCTCTCCTAATCGGGCTGGGGACACCAGCCTACGCCCAGAGCGCCACTCAACAAGGCAGGACGATGTATAACCCCATTCCTCTGCCTTCCAGCAATGAGGTAACGGATACCCTCTCGGACAAGGATATTCCGACTGGATTTGGGGGCTTTGCCCGCGATTACGTCGTAACTTTTCAAAAGGGCGACCAAGTGGTGATGGATCTGCTCTCCGACGAGTTCGACACCATCATTACGCTGATTGCGCCTGACGGCACCACCATTGGCGAAAATGATGACGGCCCTGATGGAACCACAAATTCGCTGCTGTTTATGCGGATTAATCAAGATGGCAATTACATCCTGCGGGTGCGTCCTTACGGCGGCCAGGGCAGCGGGCGGTTCACGCTCAAGGTGACTCGGCTACGGCCCATCTAGCTGTGTTGATCCCAGAGAAAATGGCGATCGCCCTTCAAAAGGGGTTGCCAAGATCTCTCAAAGTCTGTTAGCTTAATTAAGCGCTGAAGTTTTCCAAAAGTGCTTGGCCTTCTCCAAGGCTTTAGGGAGCTTCATCTGCCGGGATAGCTCAGTTGGTAGAGCAGAGGACTGAAAATCCTCGTGTCGGCGGTTCAAGTCCGCCTCCTGGCATTGTTTCAGTATGCACATCTTTTTATGCATATCTTTTTCTATCGGAAAAGATGTTAAGAAAGGGTGCCTTTTGAGGGGCACCCGACGCATCAGGAAGATTTAGTTACGAATGTGGATTCAACCCGCCGCTATTCTTGCGCCCACTCGAAGGCTTCGCGCTTGGCGTAGATATTGCGGACATGCTTTTTCACGGTGTCTACGGTGATGTGCAGATTGGCGGCGATCGCCTTATAGGTCCAGTTGAGGTGGCGCAACAGCCACACCTCTGCCTCGCGTTCCGTCAGTCCGTAGCGTTCTCGTTCGGCGATCGCCCGTTTGCGGGCAGACTGCATCCGGTCCTCGATCGTCACGCGCAGGCACGGCCGCTCTACTGATTCCAGCGAGATCCACTCCACCCGAACTCGCAAAGGATTGTTGTTGCTGGTGAGGATTTCGTCTTCTAGAATCACGGTTGTATCCTGGTGTAGCGCTCGGTTATTCACCAGCATTTGGCAAATGCGCCAGATCTGGTTGGGCAAGCGCATAGTTTTCAACCCATCAGGCGATAACATTCGGCAAATTTCATGGGCTGAGCGATTGGCGTAGATGACCTCGCCGCGATCGCTCACAATCAGCACACCATCGATAAAGCTCTCGAAAATCGCTTGCAGTAAAAAGTTGCTGTTCATGGGGGCTTTCCAAAATACACTGCATTTGCCTCGGCGAATGAAAAAGTCAGTTTCCCTGATTCAGAGGTTTCTGGCTCATTGCTCTGGCGGAGCTTCGGGGCAAAGCACAAACGTCAGAGTCATTCGTTGAGGTCGCAGCATTTTCTCGCTGGGTGAGGGATATCTAAATCGCCCTACGTTTGGGCTTCGGAGTGCGATTGATGTATCTCACTGCTTCAAAAATGCTGTACCCCGATTGAAATCCACCGATCTTCTGTTCAGAAATGGCACTGTGCCACTATGCAAACTGCTGTTCCGGATGGGGCGTGTAGACGATAGAAAATCATGGATTGAGCGTTTGACTGAGTTGCCACACGGGAGATTGGTTGCTGGAATGAACTGGAACTACTCGGCGGTGTGGGGCAAATCACTGCGGATTGTGCAGGTGCAAAAACGCCGCCGAAAACACCTCACCCAGCGGTGCGCCATTGCGCCCCCTGGAGGAATCCTGAGGGCGATTGCAGCGGCATCCAGGCAGACGATGTGAACAGGACGCGATCCGGACGCGAAATCATTCCAAATGCCGAGTTGATTGGGTAGTGCTATTGCAGTTATCGGCTCTGTTTCCAGGTTTTACGCAGTGGATTTTGGGGTTAAGCTGGGGTTAGCTTCAGTGGGTGATTGGTCTGCAAAAGGGCGTAAAGCTCCAGATATGCCAGAGGCTTTTTACTCTTTCCTATCAGTGTTTCTGAGGGCCTACGAAAGGGGCGCATCCCAGTTCTGAAAGTTTGCCCTCATCCCCCAGCCCCTTCTCCCAAAAAGGGAGAAGGGGAGCCGAATTGGAAGTCCATCTCCCGCTTTGGGAGAGGAATTTGGGGTGAGGATTACAAAAGTGGAATACACCCTACGAAAGAAATTGCCAGAAGCCTCGCAGATGCACGACTGGCAATCCAAAATCTAAAATCCAAAATCGAGATCAGCTTGCTGCTTCCCAAGGTTCGATTTTGGCGCGGGCGCTTTTCAGGTGTTTTTTCACGGTTTCCAGCGTGATGTAGCAGAGGTCGGCAATTTCCTGGCGGCTGTGGCCAGCGCGGTGCAGTTCCCAAATTTCCGTTTCGCGTCGGGTGAGGCGAAAGCGACGGGCTTCGGCGCGGGCGGCTCGGCGGCGCAGGCTGTCCTGGTCTTCCAGAATCACCAGCAGATAAGGGCGATCGCCCTCAGCCAGGGTCATCCAGTGCGAGCGCATCCGAATTTGCTGGCGCGGTTCCACGAAATATTCGCCATCTTGAACCGTGAGTTTGTCAACGTAGCCAGTCGTGGCCAACTGGCACACCTGCCAGATATCACTCGGCACTTGGAGGGGCGATCGCCGCTCAGATTGAACCCGATGCCACAGCACCGCACAAATCTGTCGGGCGGCATCGTTTGCAACAATCAGCTCGGTTTCCGTTGCAATGAGAACACCGTCTGACAAACTCTCAAAAAGCGAAATCGGGGGCGTAATGGGAGGCGTGGTGGGAGGCGTAGTGGGAGGCGTAGTAGGAAACATATCGGGGGTCATATTAGGGGGCATCATTTATGACTATCTGCCGAAAACTTTCAAATCACGGTGCTGGAAATAGCGCCAGACAGCGCAACACCTCGACTTTCTGGGAAGTCCTTTATTGCAAATGTTGCAAGCAATTTTGAACCGACTGTCTGTGCTGTAGCGTTTAACAGGTGGCGCTGAATGGATGGATCTCAACTGCTAACAGATGAGACTCGAATTGAACGAAAACGACGAATTCAGGGGCTAGAGGCGATCGCATCGCAGGTCGTCAAATTGCACTCTACGCGCTACTCGATACGCGTTCTATAGGCTCTACAACCTGCTGACCCAGTTGGCGCAAAGTCATCCGGGCGATCGCCCAGGTGAAACAGAGTCGGCATCGTACTACAGGGTATTACACTCTCACGATAGGCTATTCCGGATACTCTGTCAATATCAATTCTTAGTATCAGGCTGGTGCAATGCCGCTGCAATGGGCGCGCTCCAGCTATTCTTCTTCTAGCAAAATCCGCACCCAGCGTGGCGGTTCAGGAATGGCATTTCCCAGTCGCCCCAGCAAGAGCCATCCCGCCAGATGAATTGTGAACACATACACCAGATCGCTCAGCAAAAACGCGCCGATCGTCAGCGCTTGCACCGCGGGCAGATTGATCTGTCCCAGTGCGCCCACGCCCAGCAGCCCCCAATCCACGAGCCGCGTCACCAGCCACTCCAGCAAATCGGCGATGCGCCGCGTCAAATAAACCCACAGGTCTTCGCCCACAAAGGCAGACGTTAGCGCGACTCGCGCAAACAGGCCCAGCGTCGCCAGCACTGCACCAATGCTAATTGAGATCGGCCAGCCCGCGCCCCGCCGCCACAAAAAGCCAAGCTGCACGCCTAGCAGGCCGTAGGGAATGATGAACAAAATGCTGAGAAACGGGCCCATCAGCACCGACAGCAATAGCCCCGTCACCAGCAGCGACATCCAGGCGGCCCGCGCTCCCCAGCGCAAATACACCAGGGCGATCGGCAGCGGAAACACGATCCGCATCCAGGGCACTAGGCTGAGATAGTAGCTCACCAGCCACAGCAGCCCCGCCGTGCTAGACAAAAATGCCGTTTCCACCAGCTTGAGCGGAGCCGGAGCTACATTCACCTGCACGGGCGAGGGATCAGAAGCGTCGGCGATCGCCAGTTCGGGTTCTTCACCCATTGCCCGCAGTGCTGCGTCCCATTCGGCATCGCTGGACGAAGAGGGGCAATCGGAGGGTGAACGGGAGGGCGATCGCCCTGTCCCCTGCCACCCCTGGGCATCATCTTCTGCTGGCACGTCATCTCGCAAGTGGCTCATCCCAGTTTCAAACCGCAGCTTTTCTACTATACTTGCCTGTCCCAAAACATAAATCACTGGGAAGCTGTATCCTCCCAGTGATTCATCTTCTAGTGAGCTATGCAGAGTCAGTCGCTGCGGAACTTCCCGATTTGGTTAGCCCAGAATGGGCGGGATCAGATTGCAGGTCTGTTAGTCATTGCCCGTGAGCAACCCGTCCACGCCATCCAGAATCCCGATGAGCGAACCCAGCGGATTGAGGACACGAGTCACCATTTGCAAGAAGCTGGTGTCTCGCCGCCTGGGCACAATAACCACATCGCCATCCTGAATTTCGTTGGCATCACTGAGGTTCCGCAGGTCGAGCATACGTCGCTCGACAACCCCCTGCTCGTTCATGCGAATAAAGGCAACGCGGCTGAGACGGGCATCTTCCGTCGGGCCTCCGGCGATCGCCACTGCGCTAGACACCGAGCTACCGGGCGGCACCTGCACTTCACCGGGCTTGGTTACTTCGCCCACCACGCGCACGCGCACCGTCGCAGGCGAGAAACTAGAGCGGGCTAGCAGTTGGCGATCCAAAACTTCGCCCTGGCCGAGTGGAGGAATGTAGATGCTATCGCCATCTTGAATCAACGGGTCAGCCGCAGTACTGTCACTGCTGATGGCTTCCCACAGATTGATTGTGTAAGACTGGTTGCCGCCATTGGGGCCAACGCGACGCAGATAGACTTGGCGGATATCTGCATTTCGCGTAACGCCACCCGCCGAGATCAGCGCGGCGCTGAGCGTGGGCGTGCCTTGCAGGTCTGTTCCTCGCACAGGGCCAGGTCGCATCACTTCGCCAGCGACGTTGACCACGATTGGGCGCGGAGTTAGCACGGTCACTGTGGCTGCTGGATTGACCAAGATTGCCCGCAGCCGCTCGGTCAGGTCTTGCTTGAATTGCTCGGTAGTCTTACCCGCTGCCTGAATTGGCCCAATCAGCGGCAGGGTGATGGTGCCGTCTGGCAGGATCGAAGTAGTCAGAGTGTATTCGTCGTACCCATAGACGGCAATGCTCAGTTCGTCGCCCGTGCCGAGAATGTAGGCAGGTTGCAGGAGCGGAGAGGCAGCGCTGACGGCGGTTACATTTGACACATTCTGCCCGGTCACCGTTTGGGCGGGCGTAAGGCTGGGCGAGGCGATCAGGATCGCTGCCGAGGTGACAGCCGAGTAGCCGATGCGCTTGACAATTTTCCAGGTCAGCATGGGTTGATAGAGAATAAAAAGGACGGAAAAGCTGGCGATCGCCCCCAGCCCGCCAGGGTGCAGGAGATCCCGTTCGGCAATCCAGTAAGGCTTTCAGTGGTATCTCTAGTATTGCGATCGCGCCCTTATGCTGGCTAGACCATTCAGTAAAGTTTCGGTGAGGGTTGACCGGAATTTTACGGGTTTCCAGGTCAAGATTACGTAAAGTCCTGAATTAGCTCCGTCTGGCTGAGCAATGCCTCCGCTGCTTCCGCGTCGATCGCCTTGCTAAACAAAAATCCTTGACCGCATTCGCAGTTCATCTCTTTCAGGCGGGTCACCTGTTCGGGATCTTCCACCCCCTCAGCGGTGACATCCAGCCCCAGGCTATGGGCCAGGTTGATAATCGTGCGGACGATGGCGGCGCTGTCCTTATCGGTATGCATCTTGGTGATAAAGGAGCGGTCGATTTTCAGCGTGTTGATGGGAAAACGATAGAGGTAGCTGAGGGAGGAATAGCCCGTGCCAAAGTCGTCGATAGCAAGCTGGATGCCGAGCGATCGCAGTTGATAGAGCATGTCGATGACGGCTCGACCGTTTTCCATAATCGTGCCTTCCGTAATTTCCAGCTTCAGGCTGGAGGCATCTAGACCCGTTTCGTAGAGGATGCCCTGGATTTGCTGGGTCAGGTCGGGCAGGGAAAACTGGCGGCTGGAGAGGTTGACATTGATCGTCAGCGGCGGCAAGTCGGGAAACTGCATCTGCCAGCGGTTCATCTGGCGGCAGGCCTGGCGCAAAATCCACCAGCCGAGGGGGATAATCTGCCCGGTTTCCTCTGCCATTGGGATAAATTTTCCCGGCGACAAAAAGCCCGTACTGGGGTGATACCAGCGAATTAGCGCCTCAAAGCCCACAATGCGGCGGGTGTCGAGTTGCACCAGCGGCTGATAGTGCAAAAATAGCTCTGGTTCTGGATTATCTGCGCCAATCATGGCGTAGCGCTCTTCTTGGGCGATCGCCCGCCGCAGGTCATTTTCCAGCTTCAGCCGGGCCAACATGCGGTTGTGCATGGCCGGGTCAAACACTTGGTGGCGAGCCTTGCCGCTGGCCTTGGCGCGGTGCAGCGCTGTGTCGGCATCTTGCAGCATATGCTCCGCCTGGGTATAGCGGGCAGAGCTAATGGCAATTCCAATACTGATGGTGATATAAACCTCTTGATCACCAACGTTGAATGGCCGGGCCAAGATTTGCTGAAGCTGTTCGGCTGTGCGCGTAGCTTCGCGCTCGTCTTCAATGTTGGGCAGCAGGATAGCAAACTCATCCCCCGGCAGCCGAGACACCACGGCTTCGCTGGGCAAAAACCCCTTCAGGCGATGCGCCGTGGCAATCAAAAGCTGGTCGCCAACGCTGTTCCCCAGGCTGTTGTTGACGACCTGAAACCGATCCAGGTCAATCAGCAGGACAGCATGAAAACAGAGCGGGTATTCCTGGGAAAAGGCGATCGCCTGCCGCAGTCGATCCAAGAAAAAGGCCCGGTTGGGCAGCCCAGTTAGATCGTCGTAGTAGGCGTTGTGCCAAAGCTGGTCTTCGGCCTCTTTGCGCTGGGTGATGTCGCTTTGGGAACCCGCCATACGATAGGCCGTGCCGTCGCGATGCTTGATAGCCACGCCCCGTGTCAGCATCCAGCGATAGCTGCCTTCACGATGAATCATGCGATGCTCATGCTCGAAATGGGCCGTGTGCCCGTCGAGATGCTCTTGGAGGGCGGCCTTGAGCGAATCTAGGTCATCGGGATGCACCCGCTCGTACCATTCCTCAAGGCGATCGCCCACCTCCGACTCCTCCCAGCCCAGCATTTCCTTCCAGCGAGGGGAATAGTAGACCTGATTCGTCATCAGGTTCCAGTCCCACAGTCCCTCATTCGACCCTTGCACCGCCAGGGCATAGCGTTCTTCACTCTGACGCAGCAGCAGGTTGGTTCGCGACTGTTCCCGCAGCGCCACCGCCGCACCCGTCAGCGTCACCAGCAGCACGGGCATCGCCACCGGAATCCAATACTGGTAATGAAACAACAGCACCGACAGCCCCAGCCAACCCAAACACAGCCCTAGCCACGCCATCAGTCGCCGCTCAAACGACCACCCCATCAGCCCAAAGCTCAGCACTGGCCCGCCCAACAGTAGCAGCAATCCTTGCCAGCCGTTGCCCAGCCGCCGCAGGTCATTCTGCTGAAGCAGGTTGCTAATCGCAGCCGCTTGCAGGTACATATCGCTGACCGGAACAGCCCGGTCAAACGGCGTTTGTAGCGAGTTCATCGGGGAGGTGGTAATGCCCACCAGCACAATCTTGTCTCGGAAAAACTGGAGCGGCACTTGCCCCCGCACTACATCTGCGTAGGAGTAGTGAGTCAATTCGCGGGCAGCAGCGGGCCAGTTGATCCAGAGTTCCTGGTTGGGATTCTCCACGACAATTCGCTCTCCCAGCGGACGCAGGTGGAGATTGGCCGCCACGAGCGATAGCGCTGGCACCCCATAGCGGCGCAGACGAATCTGGCGCACCAATCCATCCAGGTCTTCTCGCGAAAAGACGTGTCCGATATCAACTGCAACGGCTCGTAGGGGCAAAGCAGGCACGATCGCCGAGTCAGTATCAGTCCAAGACTGACCCAACACAACTTTTCCAGACTCTCCCATCGCCGCGACCAGAGCCATGTCCTGGGGGTCATTTTCCGGCAAGAGCGGGTTGAGGACGATGACGCTGGGCTGGGCGGGGCTGAGCTGGTTGATTAGGTCTGCGTAGCGATCGCGCGTCCAAACGGTTTGCCCAGCGCTCCGCTGGCTCTCTTCGTCAATTTCGACCACGACGATATCTTTGCTCCAGGGAATCGGCCCGCGCAGTGAGAACAGAGCGTTATACCCCAGGTGTTCCAAAGACTGCACCAGACCCAGATGAATCAGTCCCAGCACCAGCAACCCCGCCAACACCCCCGGCAAAATCCGATCCCAAACCGTCTTCACCAGCGGCAAGCGCTGAATCGCAAACGGCAGCTTAGCGGGCGGTTTTAACCAATGGAGCATGATAGGGGCGTGTATCCAGCGACTATAGGCATTCTTGGAAGTTTCGTGGCAGCATTTTGAGGCGGTCGTTCTGGCGGCTTTTGGAGGTTGTTTCAGGCAGCTTTTCCTTTGGTGAACGTTTGAGTTCCGAGTTCGGGACGTTGCCAAGAGAATGTTACGCCAACTTTAACGCTTTACCGCCCGACGGCTGAGGCGAGTTGCCCTGGCGCAAACTGCCTCGCCTCTGGAGAGTCGTTCGCCTGGGCCGAGCGTGTTCCAGCACGACTCGAAAGGGGTAGGCTGCTGACATTGTGAAACGGGTGAAACGGCGCAGTGCATTGCGCTGGGTGGCACCTGTCTAGCACTGAATTGGGCAAAATAGCCAGTTGAGTCAGCAGGATTGGAGGGGAAGAAAAGTGGTTGGAATGGGTGATGCAGGTAGACGGCAGAGCTATCTGGCGAGATGTCCTCATGGGGCGGCAGGGTGGGGCGCTGCAAAGACCGTGAGGCATCGTTTCTTTGAGACATTGTTTCACAAACCGAACCCAGCTTCAGTGATCCGGCAGATCGTGCTGGACTGAAGATGTCGTCAGAATTACAGGGCAATCCCCGTGATAACCATAGCATCAACCGCAAAAGGGGGAATGACATCTCTGGCAGTGACACTTTGGGCGATCGCCCTTCGCTGCACCCTTCGCCGCACTCTGCCCAGGCTCCAATCACCCGCTGGTTTTAGACTTGTTCCTAAGATGGTCAGAAAGATGGTCAGAACTTGCCTATCCAGTTGTTTTAACGCTAGACACGCGCCAGCAACCCCTGTGCCTTTACCTAAGTGGGTCATCATACTGCATAGTCGTGAACTTTCCCTGAAGGCTTTCACCCTGTTGTGGTTCTTCTGATGCAAGCTGGCAGAGTTCTGAAGTTTGCACACGACACGGTATCTTGTTGGGAATGGCAGAATTGGGAAATAGATTGAGTGGAACGCTCGAATGGAGAAATTGAGCAGCACTGCAAATTGAGCGATTATGAGCAACTTATGAGCAATTAAGCTGAACAATTTCAGCAACATTTACGGGAGAGATATTGCGTTGGCAGGGGCGATCGCGCGGATGGCAGAGTCCGCCCCAGATCCACAAACCCTGAGGGAGCAATGCTGGATGGATAGGCGTCTGATTGGTTATCTGATCTTTGAGTAGGCCACCCTCCGACAAGGCAGCAGCAATGCCCCGAACAACGCTTGTCCTGCGGTAGTGATCCCTGTTTCCTGAATCGCCCAAACAAACCATCCCGATCCGGCTAGCCGCAGGCAAATCCACAATTTCCTCAAGATACCGGAACCGTTCGATGAAATAGCCGATACAATTGTTTCCCATCCTAGACTCACCCTAAGTTCCCAGGCAAAACCCGTGGATGTTTCTTCTGCCCCATTTCAGCTCGATTTAAATCAAGTGTTCCCATTTGAGCTGGATGCCTTTCAACGGGAGGCGATCGCCGCCCTAGATGCCGGAAAATCTGTGGTGGTCTGTGCGCCGACGGGTTCGGGCAAAACGCTGATCGGGGAATACGCCATTATTCGAGCGCTGAAGCAGAACGAAGAACTAGCGGCTCAAGGCGGCAGACCATGCCCCCGTCGCGTGTTCTACACCACCCCGCTCAAAGCCCTGTCAAACCAGAAATTGCGCGATTTCCGCGATCGCTTTGGGGAGCAAAATATTGGCTTGCTCACGGGCGATGTGTCGATCAACCGCGACGCGCCGATTCTGGTGATGACGACCGAAATCTTTCGCAACATGCTCTACGGCACGCCCATCGGCGAAGTGGGCACGTCGCTTGAGGGGGTAGATGCGGTCGTGCTGGACGAGTGCCACTACATGAACGATCGCCAGCGGGGCACGGTCTGGGAAGAATCCATCATCTATTGCCCCAAAGAAGTGCAGCTCGTGGCGCTCTCGGCCACCGTCGCCAACAGCGACCAACTCACCGACTGGATCGACCGAGTTCACGGCCCCACCGCGCTGATCTATTCCGACTTTCGCCCCGTGCCGCTGGAGTTTTACTTTGGGTCGCCCAAGGGTCTGTTTCCCCTGCTCAATGACGAAAAAACCGCCGTCAACCCCCGCTTCAAGAAAAAGCGTGGCAAACAGCCCAGGGGTCGGCAAGAGCCAACGAAAATTTCCTTTCTAGTCAGCCAGCTTCAGCAGCGCGACATGCTGCCTGCCATCTATTTCATCTTTAGCCGCCGGGGCTGCGACCAGGCAGTGCAGGAAATCGAAAATTTATCCCTGGTGAATGAAGCCGAAAAAGCTCAGCTAAAAACCTTCATTGACCTGTTTCTGGAGCGCAACCCAGATGCCGTCCGCGCCAGCCAGATTGAACCACTGTATCGAGGCATCGCGGCGCACCACGCGGGCATTCTCCCAGCCTGGAAGGTGCTGGTGGAAGAACTGTTTCAGCGGGGGCTGATCAAGGTCGTGTTTGCCACTGAAACGCTAGCTGCTGGAATCAACATGCCCGCTCGCACCACGGTTATTTCCAGCCTGTCGAAGCGGACGGATCGGGGGCATCGCCTGCTGATGGCCTCAGAATTTTTGCAGATGGCGGGGCGGGCCGGGCGGCGCGGCATGGACGACCGGGGCTATGTGGTGACGGTGCAAACGCCGTTTGAAGGGGCAACGGAGGCGGCGTACCTAGCGACGCAGGGCGCAGATCCGCTGGTGAGCCAGTTTACCCCCAGCTACGGCATGGTGCTGAATCTGCTGCAAACGCACTCGGAGGAGGAGGCGCGGGATCTGATCGAGCGCAGCTTTGGGCAGTATCTCTCTACGCTGTATCTGCGGCCGCAGCAATTGGCGATCGCCGATCTGGAGGACGAAGTCGAGCAGCAACAGGCGCAAATCGCCCATGTCGATGCCGAAATTCTCAACAGCTACGAAAAGCTGCACGACCGGATCAAAGAAGAGCGCCGCATTTTGAAATATCTCCAGCAGCAGGCGCAAGAGTTGCAAGTGAAGGACATGCACGCGGCGCTGCCGTTTGCGATCGCCGGAAGTATTCTCTCGCTCAAAGGGAAATATGTACCCGTTGCCAAGCCCTTGCCTGCGGTACTGGTGGCAAAGACGCAGGGCGGCGGGCAGTTGCCCTATTTTGTTTGCCTGGGGCAAGACAACCGCTGGCGCGTGGTGACGGCAAACGACGTGGTGGGCCTTCATGCCGAGCTGCCCCGCATAGCGCAGGTGGATCATTTAACCGTGCCGCCAGAACTGCCGCCAAAACCGGGGCAAGTCCGCTCTGGCTCAGAAGAATCGGCGGCGATCGCCCAGCAGATTCCGCCCATCCCCGCCCCGACCGAGCAGGCTCCCGAAGTTATAGAACAGCAGGCAAAGGTGCGGGAGCTAGACCTAGAGCTACAGCGACACCCGGCGCGTCAGTTTGGCAATCCGGGACAAATTTTGAAGCGGCGCAAACAGGTCGAGCGGCTGTTGGAGGAATTGGGCGATCGCCGCGCCAAGCTAGAGCGCCACACCCATCGCTACTGGCAAGAATTTGTAAACCTGATGGAAATCTTGCGGCGGTTTGGCTGTCTGGATGGCGTAGTGCCGACGGAATTGGGACAGATCGCCGCCGCCATCCGGGGCGACAATGAACTCTGGCTGGGGCTGGCGATGGCATCGGGCGAGCTAGACGATCTCGATCCTCATGAACTGGTGACGGTCTGCGCGGCGCTGACGACGGAGGTGTCGCGTCCTGACGTATGGACGAGCTACCAAGTCTCTGCCGGAGTAGAGTCGGCGCTGGAAGGACTCCGCAGCACGCGCCGCCAGCTGATCAAGCTTCAGCATCAGTATCAGGTGGCGCTGCCCGTGTGGATGGAGTATGACTTTATTCCGCTGGTAGAGCAGTGGGCGCTGGGGGTGGAATGGCCGGAACTGTGCGTCAATACCAGCCTGGATGAGGGCGATATCGTCCGCGTGCTGCGGCGAACGCTGGATTTTATGTCGCAGCTTCCCCATGTGCCGTACCTGCCGTCTAGCCTGCGGGACAATGCCCGACGGGCGATCGCGCTGATCGATCGCTTCCCGGTGAATGAGGGAATTGAGTAAGGGCACGACCCTTGCCCCCTCATCCCTGCATCCTTAACTCCTGCCCCCCTTAACCCCTGCTCTATATCCGAGCCAACAGCCTTGGGGGATATCCCCCAAACCCCCTTTTGCAGGGGACGAAGCGTCCCCCACACCCCCTCCTAAGGGCGTGTCGGTGAGTGTCAGAGGTCGCTTCGCATTGCAGGAGTGACGGGGGCATCACCCAAAGCCCCTCAAGCGTCCCGCCACCTTGCTCCCTGTCACATACATCCGTACCACCCGTCGCACCCAGCACAGCGAGAACCTTAAACACCCACTGAGAAACGAGGTCGGAGGGGGTTTGGGGGACGCGCTTCGTCCCCCAAGCGGGGGTTTGGGGGAAAGCTTCCCCCAAGGCTGTCGGATCGGACGAGACAATCTTTTCCCAGAACTGTTGGCTCAGACAAAGCTAATGCAAACTGTTACCATCGGTAAATTTTTTTAACTGGGGATCATCGCCAGATTATGGCCAGGTTAATCTGAAGCTATGCAGTTGGGATCACTCATTGATCTTCATTGATCAAGGATTCCTGCCTGAACATATCTGCAAAGTGCCAATGCGAAATACCAGCGAATTCTTTGAGATTGATTAAGTTGGAATGGGGCGATCGCCCTCGCGCTTCTCTACACAAGCACGAGTCGTTTTATACCGCTTCTTGATACCCGAAGTGCCGTTTGAAAAACCTGTGGGAACGGTTAATTCTTGACCCTCTCTGATTCAACTCGTCAAGAGTTAATCGAGAGATTAATCAAGACTAAAGCACTTCAGTTTTTAATAAAACGCCCGGTCTTTCGTCTCAAAACTTCTCAACCACATCGGCAGAAATCCTCTGTTTTCAACTGCTTGAACCCTATCAGGGTGAGTCATCAAGCTGAAACATCAGGAGGAATATTTTATGTCTGAAACTGTTGGCAAAAATGCGGAAAGCCGTACTAGAACCGTGGCGATCGTGGGGCCCTATCTCAGCGGCAAAACGACGCTTCTCGAAAGTTTACTCTTTGTCACTGGAGCCGTTTCCCGCAAGGGCAGCGTGAATGACAAAAACACGGTCGGGGATGCGTCACCCGAAGCCCGCGATCGCCAGATGACCGTTGAAATCAATGCCGCCAGCACTCAGCATGGCGGCATTTTATTTACCTTTCTCGACAGCCCCGGCTCGGTCGAATTCGCCCAGGAAACCTGCAACGCCCTGATTGGTGTTGATGCGGCAATCGTCGTCTGCGAACCCGACCAGGCGCGAGTGCTGACGCTGGCTCCGCTGTTTCAATTCCTCGACGACTGGGAAATTCCCCACCTGGTTTTTATCAACAAGATGGATCGAGCCAACGACAGCTTTGCCGACATCCTGAACGCGCTAAAGCAAGTGTCGAGTCGTCCCTTGGTGCTGCATCAGTATCCCATCGGTCAGGGCGAACATTTGCAGGGTTTTATCGACTTGGTGACGGAGCAGGCGTATCACTATCATCCCGGTGCGCCCGCAGACCCCGTGCCGCTGCCGGAGGAACTGCGCGAGGCTGAACACGCCGCCCGTGTCGAAATGCTGGAAACGCTGGCAGATTTTGACGATCACCTGCTGGAGGAACTGCTGGAAGAAATTGAGCCGCCAGAAGAGGAAATCATCACTGATTTGAAAATGGAACTGGGCGCAGACCTGATTGTGCCCGTGTTCATCGGCGTGGCCGAGAAAGATTTTGGCGTGCGGCCGCTGCTGGCGGCGCTGCTGCGGGAGTGTCCCGAACCCAGCGTCATGGCAGAACATCGCGGCATCCCCGCAGGCGACGAGCCGCTGGCCCAAGTGCTAAAGACCTACTATACGCCCCAGGGTGGCAAGCTATCGCTGGTGCGCGTCTGGCGCGGAATGCTGACGGACGGCATGACGCTAAACGGGGTGCGGATGGGCGGCATGTATCGCCTGATGGGGCAGCAGCAGCAAAGCGTGCAGCGGGCCTATGCGGGCTGCGTGGTGGCGCTGGCGCGGATGGAAGGCGTGAAAACGGGCGACACCCTCAGCACCGGCGGGGTTGCCGTTGATGCGCTGCCCAAAGCAGGGGCGATCGCCCCCGTTTATGCCCTCGCCCTCACCGCCGAAAACCGCAACGACGAAGTGAAGCTGAGCAGTGCCCTGACGAAACTGCTGGAAGAAGACCCGTCGCTCTATTGGGAGCAGCATGGCGACACGCGGGAAGTCATCCTCTGGGGCCAGGGCGACATTCACCTGAAGGTGGCCCTCGATCGCCTGCGCCGCAAGTACGGCCTGCCCATGAGTACGCACCTGCCGCAAATTCCCTACAAAGAAACGATTCGCCGTCCTGGCAAGAACGTCCACGGCCGCTACAAGCACCAGACGGGCGGACACGGCCAGTTTGGCGACGTGTATATCGACATCAAGCCGCTGCCCCGTGGCGAGGGCTTCCAGTTCAGCGAGAAGATTGTGGGCGGCGTGGTGCCCCGACAATACATTCCCGGCGTGGAAATTGGCGTGCGGGAATACCTGGCTCACGGGCCGCTGGGCTTTCCGGTGGTAGATGTGGCCGTCACGCTAACGAACGGCTCCTACCACAGCGTCGATAGCTCGGAGCAAGCGTTTAAGCAGGCAGCGCGGCTGGCGATGCAGGAGGGACTGCCCAAATGCGAACCGCAGTTGCTGGAACCCATTTTGGCGATCGCCATCTCGATTCCTGCTGAGTTCACCTCGAAGGTGCTGCGGCTGGTGAGCGGGCGGCGCGGTCAGGTACTCGGCTACGACGCGAAGGAAAACTGGCGCGGCTGGGATGAGGTATCGGCTTACCTGCCCCAGGCAGAAATGCATGACCTGATTGTGGAATTGCGATCGCTCACGATGGGGGTCGGCTTCTTCCGCTGGCAGTTCGACCACCTGCAAGAAGTGCCCGATAAAGTCGCAGAGCGCGTCCTCGCCCGCACAAACGGCGGCTAGATGGGTCGCCCGTGTTTCAGTCCTGAATCCCCCTTTTAGGGGGGATTTTTTTGGGTTATTGCACAACGAAGTTGACCAGCTTACCCGGCACCACAATTACCTTCTTGATCGTCTTGCCCTCGATATAGCGCTGCGCCAGTTCTGATTCCGTCGCCAGTTTCTCCAGCGTTTGGGCATCGGCTCCCGCAGGCACCTGAATCGTGCCCCGCGTCTTGCCCATAATCTGAATTACCAGCGGAATTTCGTCCACCACCAGCGCCTCTGGATCGGCCACCGGCCAGGCGTGATGATGCACCGAGTCGGCATGTCCCAGCAGATGCCACAGTTCCTCAGCAATGTGTGGCGCGAAGGGAGCCAGAAGCGCCAGCAGCGTTTCGATGCCCTCCGCATAAACCGGAGACTCCTTGCAGGGAGCATCATTCAGCGCATTGCTCAGCTTCATTAGCTCCGACACTGCCGTATTAAACTGATAGTCGCCCTCCAAATCTTCAGTGATTTCCTGAATTGCTGTATGAATCGCCCGCCGCAGGTCTTTTTCGGGCTTGGTCAGTTCCCCAGAACCTTGCGGCTTTGCCCCCGATGCCTGGAATTCCGCAACCAAGCGCCAGACGCGATTCAAAAAGCGGAACTGCCCTTCCACATCGGCATCGTCCCATTCCAGATCCTTCTCTGGCGGCGCTTTGAACAGAATGAACATGCGGGCGGTGTCTGCGCCGTATTTTTCCAGCACGTCCTTCGGGTCGATGCCGTTGTATTTCGACTTCGACATTTTCTCGAAGACAACCTCTAGCTGATCGCCCGTGGCAGGATCGCGGGGATCAGACAGGTCGGCAATATCTGCTGGAGCGATGTATTTGCCCGTGATTGGGTTCTTGTAGGCGGCCGCCTGCACCATGCCCTGCGTCAGCAGGCGCTTGAAGGGTTCGTCGAAGTTGAGCAAATAGCGATCGCGCAGCACTTTGGTAAAGAACCGCGAATACAGCAGGTGCAAAATCGCGTGTTCAATGCCGCCGACATATTGATCCACCGGCATCCAGTCGTTCGTCTTGGCCGGGTCAAAGGCGGCATTCTCATTTCGCGCATCAGGATAGCGCAGGAAATACCACGACGAACAGATAAACGTGTCCATGGTGTCGGTTTCGCGCTTGGCAGGCGTGCCGCAAGTCGGGCAGGGCACATTCACCCAGTCCTCTAGCTTCGCCAAGGGCGACGGCCCGCGTCCCGAAAACTCCACCTGCTCCGGCAGCGTCACCGGAAGCTGGTCATCGGGAACGGGCACCGTGCCGCAACTTGGGCAATGCACCACCGGAATCGGGCAGCCCCAATAGCGCTGCCGCGAAATCAGCCAGTCGCGCAGGCGATAGTTGGCCGTGCCCTTGCCTTTGCCGTTGGCTTCCAGCCATTTCACAGCGGCTTCCACGCTCTGCCCCGCGCCCTTGCCTGCGGGGATGCCGTCCAACGGCCCAGAGTGAACCATCACGCCCTCGCCCGCATGGGCGACAGTCATCGTGTCGCCGTCCAGCGTCTCGCCCTCCGGCTGCACCACGACCTTCACCTTTAGCCCAAACTTGCGGGCAAACTCAAAGTCGCGCTGGTCGTGGGCCGGAACGGCCATAATCGCGCCTGTGCCGTAGCCCATCAGCACATAGTCGGCAATCCAGACGGGAATTTTTTCGTCATTGACCGGATTAATGGCGTAGCTGCCCGTCCACACTCCTGTTTTTTCGCGATCTTCCGCCGTGCGATCGATCTCGCTCTTGCCCGCGGCAGCGATTTTGTATTCTGCTACGGCGGCGGATTGGTCAGCCGTCGTCAGCGTGTCCACCAAGGGATGCTCTGGCGACAGCACCATAAAGGTCGCCCCCCACAACGTATCGGGGCGCGTGGTGTAAACCGTCAGGTCGTCGCCCGTTTCGGTCTTGAACACGACCTCTGCGCCCGTGGACTTGCCGATCCAGTTTTCCTGCATGAGGCGGACGCGCTCGGGCCAGCCGTCGAGCTGGTTCAGGTCTTGCAGCAACTGCTCGGCGTAGTCGGTGATTTTCAAAAACCACTGTTTTAGCAAGCGCCGCTCCACCTTTGCGCCCGATCGCCACGATTTGCCCTCACTATCGACCTGCTCGTTGGCCAGCACGGTCTGGTCGATGGGGTCCCAGTTCACCGCTGCTTCTTTTTGGTAGGCCAGCCCCGCCTGGAAAAATTGCAGAAAAATCCACTGCGTCCATTTGTAATAGTCGGGCGAGCAGGTGGTGACTTCGCGATTCCAGTCGTAGGACAGCCCCAACCGCTTGAGCTGGGCCCGCATCTGGGCGACGTTCTGATAGGTCCACTTGGCGGGTGCAACGCCGCGATCGATCGCTGCATTTTCCGCAGGCAGCCCAAAGGCATCCCAGCCCATCGGGTGCAGCACGCGATAGCCGCGCATCCGCTGCACGCGGGCGATCACGTCGGTAATGGTGTAGTTGCGGACGTGGCCCATGTGCAGGTTGCCCGACGGATAGGGAAACATGGACAGCGCGTAAAACTTGGGCTTGCTGGGGTCTTCCAGCGTCTGGTCTAGCCCTTGCGCGTCCCAGGCAGCTTGCCATTTTTCCTCAATCTCGGCGGGGTTGTATCGGGACTCCACGAACGCAACTCCTTGTGTGTCTTGGTTTGCAGGGATGGGGAACGGAAAGTATTCTCCATTTTAGGCCGAAATGCAGCTTGCCCGGAGGGTTGGACCATGCGGAGATTTGGAGTCGTCCGTGGGACACCCCGTTGAGCAGAGGATTGAGTACAGTGTGTGTCTAAGTAGGCGGGTGGGCAAGAGGGCGATCGCCCCGATTTGCGCTTATTCCCCGTCCGCTTTCCAGACGACGGCCGGCATCGGCTTAGGATCGGGCAGCTTTATCTCGATCAGCCATGCCAGTAGCACAAACAAGCTAGACACCCAGAGGCAGCCCACCAATCCGAAAAGCTGGTAAATTAATCCTGACAGGACTGTTCCCGCCAGTCGCCCCGCCGAGTTGGCCATGTAGTAAAACCCGACATTCAGCGCTACTTTGTCATCATCGGTGAACGCCAACACGAGATAGGAATGAACGGCTGAATTGAACGCAAAGATGATGCCAAAGAGCATTAGTCCCACCACAATGACTATATCTGGGGGAAGATCAGTGGTGAGACCGAGGGCGATCGCCGCTGGAACGGCTGTCAGAATCAGCGTCCAAAACTGAATCGTCGCAGCGCGGGGCGGCTGTCCGCCATTAAAGCGACGCAACAGAGTCGGCGCGAGGAACTGAATGATCCCATAGCCAATCACCCAGCAGGCCAAGAAGCCGCCCGCCTGAAAGAACGACCAGCCCAACACACTCCGCAGGAAAACCGGAAGCCCCACGACAAACCATACATCACGCGAACCGAACAGGAAAAACCGCGCCAGCGACAGAATATTGATCTCGCGGCTCTTGGAAAAAAGCTGCGTAAATTTGACCTTGGACTTGATCTTGCCCATGCCGCTGGGCAGGAAAAAGCCCGTTAGCAAAATCAGCGCCAGACCCGCCGCCATGATCCAGAGCGATCGCTCAAACCCAAACAGCGCCAGCAGCGCCGCCCCCAGGAAAAAGCCCACACCCTTCAGCGCGTTTTTGGAACCCGTTAGCACTGCCACCCATTTGAACAGCGACGACTGCGCCTCCTGCGGAACGACTAGCCGAATCGCGCTCTTGGAACTCATCTTGGTCAGGTCTTTGGCAATGCCCGATAGCGCCTGCGACACCATCACATACAGCACCGCAAACCACTGCGCCCAGTCGCGATTCAGCCACGACAGCATCAGCAGCGCCACCACCTGAAGCGCAATACCCGCATACAGCGTCACCTTTAGACCCAGTTGCGACCCGATCCACCCGCCCAAAAAATTGGTGACAATGCCAAAGATCTCGTAAAACAGGAACAGAAACGCAATTTCCAGCGGCGTATAGCCAATCTCATTGAAATATAGCAGCACCAGCATCCGCAGCGCCCCGTCTGTCAGTGTAAAGCCCCAATAGGCCAGGGTGACGAGGGCGTAGTTTTTGACGTTGGCAGCTTGGGTGACAGTCATAGAGAGTTGGGGTGACGGGGTGTGGGGAGTGAAGCTGACGATGGGTTTGGGACGCTCGATCATGTCCGCAGAACCGCTACCTTCCTTGCCAGTTCCGCCATCCGGTTCGCATACCCCCACTCGTTGTCATACCACGCCAGAATTTTGACCTGCGTGTCGTCGATGACCATTGTGGAGAGCGCGTCGATGATGCTGGAGCGGGGATCGTCTTTGTAGTCGATAGAGACGAGGGGGCGCTCTTCGTAGCCGAGGATGCCTTTTAGTGGGGTGGTTTCGGCAGCAGTTTTGAGAAGCTGGTTCACCTCTTCAACGGTCGTAGGGCGAGCGACTTCAAATACGCAGTCGGTGAGGGAGGCATTGAGCAGGGGGACGCGGACAGCGAGGCCGTTGAGCTTGTCTTTCAGTTCGGGATAGATGAGGGCGATCGCCGTTGCAGAACCCGTCGTCGTGGGAATCAGCGACATCCCCGTAGCGCGGGCGCGGCGCAGGTCTTTGTGGGGCGCGTCTACGATCGTCTGCGTGTTGGTGTGGTCGTGAACCGTGGTAATCACGCCGTGCTTGATCCCAATGCCTTCGTGAATCACCTTGACTACGGGAGCCAGGCAGTTCGTGGTGCAAGAAGCCGCCGTTAGCAGGTGATGCTCAGCCGGATTGTAGCGGTGGTCATTCACACCCATCACCACATTCAGTGCCCCCGTTTTCACCGGAGCCGCCACAATCACCTTCTGCACACCACGTTTGAAATATGGCTCCAGCGTTTCCACTGTGCGAAACTTGCCCGACGCTTCTAGCACCAGATCTACGCCATACTCTTCCCAGGGCACCTCGCCAGGGCTGCTGTATTCGCTAAAGCTGAGAGATTGGTCGTCAATGCAAATTCGGTCATTCCCTTCCGCCGCCACGTCATGTCCCCAGCGCCCATGCACCGAGTCAAACTTTAGCAAGTGTGCCGCGCATTCGGCTCCGCCTTTGACCTCATTGATGTGGACAAACTCCAGTTCGGGCCAACCCCACGCCGCTCGCAGCGCCAGTCGTCCAATTCGGCCAAAGCCGTTGATCCCAACTTTGATGGGGGAAGCGTGTGTAACAGTCATGCGGGGTCAGGGGTTGGGAGATTGCAGAGGAAGGCTTGAAATCAAGCGGGCACAGCTTAGCCATGAGACTAAACCGTGCCCGCGTTTTGTCGAGTGCTGCTTAGAAGGCGGCTTCTTTTTGCAGCAGGTCTTCCAGTTTCAGGTTGGTGGGGGCTGATCCAGCAAATACGGTTCCCACCTTGCCCGTTTGGAAGTGGGTCAGGGCAATGTTGTAGACCTCGTCGGGCAGGGGGATATAACCGACAACCCTTGCCAAAAATCGGCCGTTGTTGAGGTAGTACTCCACAAACTCTTTGAGCTTGGGATTCTTCTCAGCAGAATCAGCGTTGACGTAGATAAAGAGCGGGCGTGCCAGGGGTTGATAAATTCCTTCTCGAACCGCCTCTGCGGAGGGTTCGACTGGGCCCGCGCCATTGTCGATTGGCACGGCTCGCAGCAGGGTGCGACTTTCTTCAAAGTAGGCAAGACCAAAATAGCCCAGCGCATTGGGGTTGTTGCGAACGCCGCGCACCAGATCGTAGTCATCTTCGCTGGCAGTGTAGTCTTTGCGGCTGGCTCCGGTTTCACCTACGATTGCCTCGGTGAAATAGTCGAAGGTGCCTGAATCGCTGCCTGGGCCGTAGAGTTCCAACGGGCGATCGGGGAAGGTGGAACGCACTTGGTTCCAGCGCGTGATCCGGCCTTCGGCGCTGGGTTCCCAAATCTTTTTCAATTCTGCGACGGTTAACGAATCGACCCAGTTGTTGTCTCGATGAACGGCCAGGGTTAGCGCGTCGTAGGCGACGGGTAGCTCGTAGTAGCGAACGCCCGCAGCTTTGCAAGCGTCCATTTCGCGCCGGTTGATGGGGCGAGAGGCGTTGCTGATATCGGTTTCGCCAGCGCAGAACCGGCGGAAGCCTGCTGAGGTGCCCGAAAACTCGACTTTGACTTCTGGATGATCTTTGCGCTCGAAGGCGTATTCTTTGACAACTTCATCGGTGATGGGATAGACCGTGCTAGAGCCGTCGATGGTGATGGTTGTCTCGGCCGGGGCGACGGGCTTTCCAGTGGTGTCAGTCGCGGCGGGTACCCCTGGTGACTCCGTAATAACGGGTGGTGTGGGTACGCTGCACGCCGTGATGGTGATACTGGTGGCGATCGCCATCACTGAATATCGAACCAGAGAATTTTGAACCAGAGAATTTTGAATCTTAGAAAGATTGGTGAGCGCTTTGATAACTGTTTTCATGGATAGCCTTACTCCTGAGTTGCATCCAGGTCTAGACCAACGTTGGCCTGCTAGTGAACACGATTGTCCAATCGCGTAGCCAGGAAACCTTTGTCGGCAGGAACACAGATGCTTTAAGTTTTGTTTATGGCGATCGCAAAAAATTGCAAAAAACTTGTCTCAAACCTCAATTGGCTGGGTTAGCAGCCCACCTAAAACTTGACTTGAGAATCAGCCAGAGCTAAAACCTTCAACCAGTTCAGCCCATCGGCCTCAGCCTGCCAAATCAGCAGCCTAAGTCAATTCTGTGAAATAAACCTAGCCTGTGAAATAAACCTAGACAAACTAAGAAATATTGATACATCAAATAAAGTCGATGAGTCAAGCCTCAATGTGGCCTGCAACACAGAAACTTTCAACGATTTGTTAAATCACGCGCCTGAGCCAAAAACCGCTCCAGACGACCCCTATCCCTCCGTCAGCAACCCTCGCCGCTAGGCACAGGGACGACCCGGCCGCGCCTGGGCACAGCGACAAAAATCTGCCAAAAACTGCTCCAATAATGCAAATTGCGACAGATTGAGGCTGTAATATATCCAGCGGCCCTCTTGACGAGCGATGACCAGCTCTGCTTCGCGCAGCGCCTTGAGGTGAAACGACAGCTTGGATTGCGACACGTCTAACACGTCGCACAGATCGCACACGCATAGTTCCTGAGTCCGCAGCGCGTCGATGATTTGCAGGCGCAGCGGTTCCGATAGGGCGTGAAATCCGGCAATGGTTTGGGCAGGAGTGAGGGCGATCGCTTCAGCCATTCTGAAATTTCTGAAATTTAGGAGTCGTTGTGAAACTTGAGGCTCCTAGTAAACAGCACGACATCAGTGCCAGACTCAAGTCTTTCCATTCTAAGAGTTGTCGGACAGATACCGGATGCCAAAATGCTGGCTTGCGGCGATAGAGGGACTTATTTGGGGCAGGCGCTGGAGCTATCAGCCTCAGAAAGTTCAACCAGTTTACAGATTTCTACCCTGCACGCAAACGCCCAAACATAGATTCTGTTGTAGATCTGTTAAGATGCAGGTTCGCGGCACGCGATTCCAGTCTGAGGCCGCATTGGGCAATTCTAAGAGCATTTCTCAGATCCTTTAGTTTCAGAGCAACTGGTTTTAACCGACGGGTTTCAATACAGTGCGCCAAGAATCTGTCCTGAAATACCCCTTTTCTCGATTTGCGGCAGGCTGGCGTTTCAAACGGCGCAGATCGAATCTATTTTGGAGTTTTAATGTCCTTTTCCGATCTCGGTCTGACCGATGAAATCGTCCGTGCGGTGACTGCACGCGGCTATACTCAGCCGACTCCGATTCAAGCACAAGCCATTCCCGCCATATTAGCTGGGCACGACCTGCTGGCCAGCGCCCAAACGGGCACAGGGAAAACCGCTGGATTCACGCTGCCAATTCTGCACCTGCTAGCGGCATCGGGGCGTGGTGCTTCTCCTGGCAAGCCCATGCCGCGCGTTCCCGTGCGATCGCTCGTCCTCACGCCCACCCGCGAACTAGCCGCCCAGGTCGAAGAAAGCATTCGAGAGTACGGCCAGTTTTTGCCGCTGCGCTCCACCGTGGTCTACGGCGGTGTGGGAATGCAACCCCAGGTGCAGCGGCTGCGCGGCCGCGTTGATATCCTAGTGGCCACGCCAGGGCGACTGCTGGATCATGTGCAGCAGGGCACGGTAGATCTGTCGCGGGTGGAAATTTTGGTATTGGACGAAGCCGATCGCATGTTGGATATGGGCTTTTTGCCCGATATTCGCCGTATCCTGGCGCAACTACCCAAGCAGAGACAGAATTTACTGTTTTCCGCCACATTCTCCGACGAAATCAAGAAGCTGGCCAGCGGGCTGCTTCATAATCCTGTCACGATTGAAGTTGCGCCGCCCAACGCCACGGCTGACCTGGTGGCGCAAAAGGTGTATCCCGTCGATCGCCACAAAAAGCGCCAGCTCCTGACTCACCTGATTCAGCAGAACAACTGGTTTCAAGTTCTGGTGTTTACCCGTACCAAGCACGGCGCAGACCATCTGGTAAAGCATCTGGGCAATCATCAGATTCCTGCGATGGCAATTCATGGCAACAAAAGTCAGGCCGCCCGCACCCGCGCCTTGGCTCAGTTCAAAGACGGCAGCCTGCAAGTGCTGGTGGCAACGGACATTGCTTCTCGCGGCATCGACATTAGCGAACTGCCCCATGTGATTAACTTCGAGTTGCCGCATGTGCCAGAGGACTATGTGCATCGGATTGGACGCACAGGGCGGGCCGGCACCGAGGGCGAGGCGGCCTCGCTAGTCTGCGTAGACGAGCTAAAGCTGCTGGCAGATATCGAAAAACTGATCCGGCGATCGCTCCCTCAGGAAATCGTCCCTGGCTTTGAACCCGACCTGAACGCCAAGCCAGAACCCATCCCTAACGGGCGCAACCGTCAGTCGGGCGGGCGCGGGCGATCGGGCGGCGGGTTAGGAGGTGGCTCAGGCGGCGGGCAAGCCCGTTCGCATTCTGACAGAGCGCCGGGTCGTGCTGCTGCCAAGGCTGGTTCATCGGGACGGGGCGATCGCCCTAAACCCAGTAGCAACACAGACAGCACCGATCCCAGCCGCCGTCGATCTCGCCCTGGCTCTCCGGGTTCCCGTCGCTCTGCCCGTCGCCCCGCTAGCTAAGGTCGGGATTACAAATAATTCAGCGGGTCAACGGGTTCACCGTTTTTGCGGACTTCAAAATGTAGGTGCGGCCCGGTGGAAAAGCCCGTGGAACCCACAGCGGCGATCGCCTCTCCCCGGCTGACCGCCTGCCCTTCAGACACATACACACGGCTGGCGTGGGCATAGAGCGTGGTGATACCGTTGCCATGATCGACAATCACCGATCGCCCGTAGCCGCCATACCAGCCAGAGTAAATCACCACGCCGCTATTGGCAGCGCGAATCGGAGTGCCCGTCGGTGCGCCGAAGTCGATGCCCGCGTGGAAGCGGCGATAGCCCAGAATCGGATGGACGCGATAGCCAAAGCCACTGGTTAGCCGCCCATCAGCAGGAATGCTCATAATACCGTTGCCGCGAATTACAATCCGGCTGCGCGACGCGGCGGCGAGGCGCTGGCGAATCAGGTTTGCCAGACTGGCAGAATCGCGAGCCAACTGCTCTTCGGCTTCTTCTAGCGCCCGCTGATCCTGTTTGAGCCGGGTAATCAGTTCTTCCTGGGTGGCCGCCTGCTGCTGATATTCCGCCCTCTGAGACTGGAGTTCCTGGGTAATTAGGGCAATCTCATTTTTCTGGCGCTCGACAGCGCGATGCCGGGCCACTAGCTCATCCGACTGTCGCTTGAGATCCACCAAAAACTGGTTGTCTGCCTGATAGACCCGCCGGAGTTGATAGCGCCGTTCTAGAAATTCGTTCAGGTTTTGGCTTTGCAGCAGCACGGCCCAGCCGCTGCTGTCCTTTTGTCGCTGCAAGAAGCGCAGCCGCGCCACAGTGGCAAACTGCTGCTGCTGATAACGTTCCTCTGCTTGGGCCAATTCTTCCTGAAGCTGAACCAGGCGCGTGTTGGCATCTTTTAGCTTCTTTTCGTTTTGTTGAATCTGGGCAGTCGTCGTGTTGATGCGGTCTTCCAGCGAGTCGAGCTTCTGCTGGGCAGAGTTTTCCAGATTTTCGAGCTGGTTGCGCTGCTGGTTCAGGGTCGATCGCTTTTGCTCGACCTGCTGTCGCTGTTGCCGGAGAGTATCCACCGAGGGCGAGGCCTGAGCAAGGACTGTGGGCAGGGCGATCGCCCCCGATTGAACCGTCCCCGATTGAAGCACCGCAGATTGTGCCAAAACTCGCATTCCCGCACTTCCCAGCAGCAGCACCGCCAGCACCAGCGCTATCCCCGCAGAAGAGATGCCAGCGCGACGCTGCCAAAGGCGATTAAGACGATTCCAGACCCTCGATTGACCCACTGTAAGCTGTTGGTTTTAGAAAAGGATGCTCGAAACAGACTGACACCGCCGCTCAGCAGCAGCCACCACAGCGCCGACCCCAAAAACACACCCAGCACCGTTACCGTAGCCGCCAGCGGGTCACCGCTAGAACTCGCCAGCCCCAGCCCAGCAAACACCGCCGCAAAGGACATGATAGTTGCTGGATTTGTCAGCGTTAACAAAATTGTCGAAAGATAGGCACCCCATAGCCCAGCGGCCCGAATTTTGCCGTCGCTCGAAGCGGCCACTGTGGCTGGCTGGGCGAGGAAGGTCTGCACCCCCAGGTAAATCAGAAACAGCCCGCCGACGAGACGAAACCACCCGGCTTGACCAATCAGGATAGCAGAGATCAGGGTCAATCCGTACGCGGCGATCGCCCCATATATAGCGTCTGCTGTGGCCGCGCCCAAACCCGATAATAACCCCGCCAGTTGCCCCTGAGTCAATGTCCGCCGAATGCACAGCACGCCAATTGGGCCAACCGGAGCAGCAATCGAAAACCCTATTAGTAGACCACGGGCAAACAGGGAGAGGTTCATTGTCGTTGAGGGGTTAGGGTCATGGGCTGATAGGGAGTTGGGGTTGTTCTATCACGCCAACCCTTCATTCCGCCCGAATGGGCAAAACGCTCGTCTCTTTCACCGTGGACAGCACAATCGTCGTGCGGGTGCGGAGGAGACCAGGAAGGCTCTTGAGTTCGTCGCTGACGAGGCGTTCCAGGGCTTTGGTGTGCTGGCAGCGGACTTTCAGCCAGTAGTCATCCTCTCCGGCGATGTGGTGGCATTCCTGCACTTCGGCGAGTTGCAGGACTTTCTCCAGGAAGGGGGCGCGGTGTTCGGGGCGCTCCAGCGTAACGGCGATGAAGGCGGTGAGGTGACAGCCTGCTGCCTCCGGATTAACCCGCGCGGTGTAGCCCAAAATCACGCCGCGTTCCTCTAGCCGCCGGACGCGATCGCCCGCTGCCGGGGCCGACAGTTGCAGCACCGTCGCCAGTTCGGCCCAGGTCATGCGGCCGTTCTGCATCAGGTGTCGAATCACTTTGGAATCGAGGTCATCCAGGGTCATGTAGTTAACATAGCAAAGTTATCCTATAAAAAACTTTCTTTTCTAAGGTTTTCTGTGTCTCAAGTTTTTGATGCCAGCACGAAATTTAGCCACCTAGGGCTTGTCTTGCTTTTGCGCTTCTCTAGCGGGGAACTTCTCAGCCTTCAGCACTCGTCCTCTATAGCTGGAGACTCTTGCGCTCCAGGCCTGGGAGGTTGGGGGGCTAACCTTCCAGGCAAAAAATTTTCACCCACTAATCTGCATAGGGCAAATCGCACAGGCCAATTTGCGTAGGGCAATTTGCACAGGACAATTTGCATAGGGCAAATCGCATAGGGCAAATCGCACAGGCCAATTTGCGTAGGGCAATTTGCACAGGACAATTTACATAGGCTAAAGTCCGCCGAGCCAGCAGTCTACAGGCGGGCTTGTCGCTAGAATGAAGAGAACCCGCGCGATCGCCCCATTCAGCGAAGATTTGCGCGGAATATTGCTCTCTGCCTGTTGCCATGCCTGCCAAAACGCCGCTCATTGGTCTGCAATCCGCCCACTTTCGCCACCCGCTCGATTTGCAAGCAACTCAGGCATTGCAGCAGCTTCCGGGGCTGGATTTAGCGATTCGTGGGCTGCTGGGGCCCGTAGCAGAGCAGTTTTTTCAGCTAGAAAACCTGGCCTCGGGGATTTTGGTGAGCGATCGCCAGTTGCCCCAGCTTCATGAACTTCTGCTAGAGGCGTGCAAGATCCTCGACCTGGAGCCGCCGCAGCTCTACGTGCGGCAAAACCCCACACCCAACGCCTACACCTTTGCCATGCGCGGCAAGCAGCCGTTTGTGGTCCTCCACACCTCGCTGATCGACCTGCTGACCCCGGAAGAAATCCAGGCGGTGATTGCCCACGAACTGGGGCATTTGAAATGCGAACACAGCGTCTATCTGACGATGGCGAATATTGCGGTGCTGGCGGCGGGGCAACTGGGGCTGCCGCTGGGGCCGCTGGTGGCGCAGAGCTTGCAAGAGCGACTGCTGGAGTGGGTGCGCTGTGCCGAGTTTACGTGCGATCGCGCTGCGTTGTTGGTCGCGCAAGATGCCCGCGTGGTAGCCTCGGTGCTGATGAAGCTGACGGGCGGTTCCCCTGCACTAGCCAGCCAGCTTAACCTGGACGCATTTTTGGAACAGGCCCGCGCCTACGACGACCTCAGCCTCAGCGACATGGGCAAAATGCTGCGCGAAACCCAGACCGCCCAGCGCACCCATCCGGTTCCCGTGCTGCGGGCCCGAGAAATCGATCGCTGGGCCAGCAGCCAGGATTATGAAAAGCTGTTGCATCAGCGCCCAATCCCGTATAATGAAAAAGCTAAATCCCAGGGCGGGTGGCGAAACTGGTAGACGCACCACACTCAAAATGTGGCACCTTCGGGTATGCGAGTTCGATTCTCGCCCCGCCCATCTTAAAAACTCTGAAAGCGTCTGAAAAACAGTCTGAGGAGCAGAGAGCCTGAAACGCTGAATGGCTGCTAGCCTGAGCGCAACTACGTGGCTCAGTTCGTCGATCTTGACTTGATTTAAACCAATTCTCCCGACCCCATTCGATACACTGGAGGTCAGGAGATGAAGTTTCAGAGAAAATCCTCAGAGTTAATTCATGGTTGATGCGCTGTCGTCTTCGCCACGCCTGATCTCGAATGCCTGGGTGCCTGCGACCTGGGAGGTGTTTTTGGCAAGCTGCGATCGCCCAGAGGTTGAAAACGCCCAGTGCTATTACGATGCAGGCTGGATGAGGATCGAAACGATGCCAACGGGATCGGCACACGGGCAAGACAATTCGATTCTGGCGGCAGTCATTACGCTATATGGCACCCTGCGTGACCTTGCCTATACTGCTTTAATCAACACCAGCTTCCGGCAGCCGGGAGAGCGGGAGTGTCAGCCAGACTTGGCGTATTACATTGGTACAGATGCTGCCCGCCCACCCAAAAATAATCAGCCTGTGGATGTAACTGTTTGGGGTGCACCGACCCTAGCGATTGAAATTTCCTCCAGCACGCTCAGCGATGACTTGGGGCAGAAGCGGCTGCTGTATGAGCGACTGGGTGTACGGGAATATTGGGTGGTGAATGTGGAAGCAGCCACAATCATCGCATTTGAAATTGTGAGTGGTGGAAGTCGCCAGATCCAAGTTTCAACTGTGCTGCCAGACCTATCGCTGGCGATCGTGGAGGAGGCACTACGCCGCAGCCAAACGGAAGATCACGGTGCAGTGAATCGCTGGCTGTTGCACCAGTTTCAAGCCTTGAAGCGCTGACATTCAATTTGTAGGAACTTGCCATGACCCAGGCCAGAGCCACGTTTGCCAGCTTTGAGGAATACCTCACCTACAGCGATGCAGCGCCGCTGGAGGGTCGCTATGAGTTAATCGATGGGGAGCTAATCGAGTTGCCGCCAGAATCAGAGCTGAATAACTGGATTGCAGACAACTTGCAGTTTTTGCTGGCGATCGCCCATCTCTTTCCCCGTCGGTTGATTAAGACCCACGCTCTAGAACTCCAAGTGCCTGTGCTGCAACCCAAAGACGCAGCTAATCGCTATCCCGACCTGGTGGTACTGCGTCCCGAACATCTGGAGCTAACGCAACGACGGCTGACGATTACGCTGGAAATGCCCCCACCACGCCTAGTGGTGGAAGTCCTCAGCCCTGGTAAAACAAACCGCGATCGCGATGATGTGCGAAAGCGGGCCCAGTATGCAGCAGTCGGCATTCCCGAGTATTGGCTAATTGACCCGATCGCGCAGACGGTGACCGTGCTGTCGTTGGAAGGAAGCGCCTATCGAGAAGTCGGTACCTTTGGCACAGGTGAGGCGATCGCCTCCATTGAGTTTCCTGACCTGGCGATCGCCGTAGATCGTCTCTGGGACGAGGGTTAGGGGGATTCGCCCCTGATTTACCCAGGTATTTGCATCAAGGTTTATTAACTTATTGGCATCAGACCAGCGCTGGCATCTGTAATTTGTAAAAATGAATACAGAAATTTTTTCTGCTTTTTCTCGCTTTGGTGCGGGAAGAGCGCTTCTGTGTTGATTTTTTCTGCACTGATTTTTCATTGAGCCGGAGTCTGAAACTATGTCTCTTTACCCGACCGACACGGCGCGGCTGACGATAGACCTGGAGCAGGCGATCGCCCAGGGTTGGAACCCAGTCTGTCGCATCACCTACAACCGGGATACGTGGGTCAATCTGCTGCAACCGCTCAGTGCCTACAGCTTCAATGAAGCCAAGCTGCTGTGCCAGGAGGCTTCTGGGAGTTGGGTGGCATGGGTGCCGGATTATGGTGAGGTCGTGTTAGACCGGAGCGATTTCTACTGCTAGGGCGATCGCCGCTGAATCTGGTTTGAATCTGAATGCTTGAACCAGAGCCGTAGACCGTTACGAATACCAACGATGAACACCGACTCTGTGATTGACTGGGATGAGCTATTCGAGTATCTACCAGGAACGATGGTAGAACTCAAGGAAAAACCTGGCGTTTTATATCAAATTGAATCCTACGAAGCGCTCATGGTTCCCCCGATTTGGCTGGTGGGCGATCCGCGACCGCGCTATCCCAGTGATCTGAACGTCGTCTCACGGCGAGAGGTTCAGGTCTGTGAACTGGAGCCTCAGTCTACGCTGGGCTAGAATTGCCCTGCCACGGCACTTCGTTGCTTTACTTTTTATTACCTTTTTTTACTTTATTTATTACCTCATTGCGTCGCACCTGCGCTTTCCAGCAGGCGGGCAACCTTGGGGATAGCCCATCTGGTTCGCTTTTTCTAGAGCCGATGTCGATCTAAACTTCGACCAGTTCTGGTGCAGCGCCGGGCAGGTCGCTCCAATCATACTCAGACAATCGGGCGATCGCCCAGTCCAGCAGTTCCAGCCCTTGCTCCAGATTTTCGATGACGGCCAGCTTGCCGCGCAGCACCGCCGCATCGGGAAACCCCTTGGCATACCAGGTCATGTGCTTGCGGGCCTGACGAATGCCGCGATCGCCCTTATACTCCCACAGCATTTCCAAATGGTCGCGGGCACACTGCATCCGCTCCACCGGATTCGGCGGCCGACGCAACTCGCCCGTTTTCAGGAAATGATCCACCTCGCCCACTAGAAACGGATAGCCCAGCGTCCCCCGCGAACACATCACGCCGTCTGCGCCCGTTTCCTCCAGGCAGCGCACCGCCGCCTCCACCGAAAAAATATCCCCATTGGCAATCACCGGAATCGACAGCGCCGATTTCACTTTGCCGATCCACTCCCAGCGGGCGGGGCCGTTGTAGCCCTGGGCGCGAGTGCGGCCGTGCAGCGTCAGCATTTGTGCGCCTGCATCTTCCATCCGGCGGGCAAATTCCACCGCGTTGATTTCCTGATCGCTCCAGCCAATGCGCGTCTTCACCGTCACGGGCACGTTCACCGCCCGCACCACAGACCGCACAATTTCTGCCGCCAGCTCCGGCTGCCGCAGCAAGGAGGAGCCGCCGCCGTTTTTGGTGATTTTATTCACCGGGCAGCCCATGTTGATGTCTACGGTGTCTGCGCCTTCGTCTACGGCCTTTTGCGCGGCTTCGGCCAAAAAGTCGGGGCGACAGTCAAAAAGCTGAATGCTAATGGGGCGTTCGCTGGGGTCTACTTCCATAATTTTAGGAAGCTGCTTGACGTAGTGTAGCCCCGTCGCGTTGACCATTTCGGTGTACATCATGGAGGCAGGCGCATACCGCCGCACCAGCCGCCGAAACACCAAATCGGTCACGCCCGACAGCGGCGACTGCAACACGCGACTATTCACCTCAAAATTGCCGATCTTGAGCGGTGAGGCGAGGCGTTGCTGGAGTTCTGACGATAGGGTAATCATGGGCGGTTGACGAACGGCTGAGAGGGCGCTTTACCCAACGACGGGCGATCGCCCGACTTTTCCCATTATGGCAGGTGAATTGCGCCAACACGCCCTCACTCCGGCTGCTGCAACACCCGAATCACATAGGGAAAGTACCCGTTATTGCGATGGGAGCCGATCCAGATTTCGTAGCGACCGGGGAGCCACTGTCCGGCGATGCCGGGGTTGAGGCTCAGGTAATTGTCATTGCACCAGCTTCCGCCCGGCCCTTTGACGACGAGGGTTGTGTCTTCGGCGCTTTGCACCTGGAGGCTGAGAAACTCAAAGGGAGCCGTGAGCGTCAGAATATGGTCAGGCTGGGTGTCTACGAAGCCGAGGCAGGGCCCTGTGGCAGTTTCGGGGCGGCCGGCCACGTCGCTGGCTGGAAGGGGGCCGCCGCTGATGCCGCGAATCGTTTTGGGGCTAGGGTCTGCGCCGGGGGTGAGGGTGAGGTTTTCAAAAATCGTGCTGCCGCTGAACGGAGCGGGCGATCGCCGCTGGGTGCTGCGGGGAAACTGGGATGTGGGGCTGGGGGGCGCTGGCGCAGACTCCACGGGTGCTTCGGGCCGAACTCCAGGACTGGGCAATGCCGCAGGAGGTTCGACGGGCGCTGGCTCACCCGCATCTGGCTCCTCCGTCGGAAACGGCACCGCAGGCTGCAACGGGTCGGGCAGGGTGGGCTGAGCCTGGGCGATCGCCCCAGATGCAGAACCGAGAGCGGCGATCGCCAGCGGCAGCGCAGTCCAGACGAGAACCCGACGCAACGTTGCAGAATAAGGCATGGCAATTTGAGCGTTAAATAGCAAAGAGTCTAGGTGATTCGGGGCAGAGCGCAGGTTAGACAGGGGACTGGGCGATCGCCAGCGCTTGGGCCAGGCGGGCTTTGTCGATCTGCCGCTGATGCAGCAGCAGCCAGGATTGCACCAGGTCTGGCCCTTGCAGGTCGCCCGTCAGCGCTGCCCGCAGCGACTTCATCACCACGCCCTTTTTCACACCCGCCGCCTGCACGCCCTGCTGAATCACGTCCTGCACGGTGTCTGGCGTGAGAGCGGTCGTGTCTAGCGCCGTCAGGATGCCCTGAAGCGCCGTGCCCACGCTGGGCTGCTGGAGCTGCTGTGTCGCCGCATCGGTAAAGCCCACATCCGGCACGAACAGGTAGCGGGTCATCTCCACTGCGTCGTTCAGCTTTACCAGGCTGGGGCCGACGAGGGCAGCGACTTGTTCTAGCCAGGGGCGATCGCCCGTCGGGTCAAACTCGTAACCTGCCGCTTGCCATAGGGGAATCAGCAGGTCGGTCAGTTCGCCAATGGGCTTGTGATGCAGGTATTGGCTGTTGATCCAGTTGAGTTTGTCCCAGTCAAACTTGGCTCCAGCCTTGTTGACTCGATCAAAGCTAAATTGTTTCGCCGCTTCTTCCAGGGTGAAAATCTCCGACATGCCCTCCGGCGGCGACCAGCCCAGCAGCGTCATGTAGTTGGCGATTGCCTCTGGAGTATAGCCCATCTCGCGAAAATCAGAAATCGACGTAACCCCGTCTCGCTTCGACAGCTTTGCGCCCGCCGAGTTCAAGATCAGCGGCGTGTGCCCAAATTCTGGCACAGTCGCGCCCAGCGCTTCGTACAGCAAAATTTGCTTGGGCGTGTTGCCGATGTGGTCTTCGCCGCGAATCACCTGGGTAATGCCCATGTCGATGTCGTCCACCACCACGACGAAGTTGTAGAGTGGTGCGCCGATTTCGCCAGCCGCCGATGCGCGGGCAATGACCATATCGCCGCCCAGGTCGCGCCCCTTCCAGGTCACCGTGCCGCGCACCAGGTCAGTCCAGGAAATTTCCCGGTCGTCGTCGATTTTGAAGCGGATGACGGGCTGGCGACCTTCGGACACGAAGGCGGCTTCCTGCTCTGGCGTTAGATCCCGATGGCGATTGTCGTATCGCGGCGCTTCGTTGCGGGCTTTCTGGGCTTCGCGCATCGCGTCCAGTTCTGCGGGCGTGTCGTAGGCGCGATAGGCTAGCCCTTTGCCCAGCAATTCCTGAATTTTTTGGCGATATAGCTCGGTGCGCTGGGTTTGAAACACTGGGCCTTCGTCCCAATTCAGCCCCAGCCATGTCAGCCCATCGAGGATGTTGTCGGTAAACTCGGAGCGCGATCGCTCTAGGTCAGTATCTTCAATCCGCAGCACAAACTGGCCGCCATTGTGACGGGCGAATAGCCAGTTAAACACGGCAGTACGAGCGGTGCCGATGTGGAGCTTTCCGGTGGGACTGGGCGCAATACGAACGCGAACGGACATGTTTTAGGGGTTAGGGTTTAGGGATTGGGGGTTAGGTAGGCGACAGGGGATGGCGTGAGGGAATTGATGGCGATCGCCTCAGAACCACCCAACGACGCGCAGCAAACCAACCTTAAAGATTCTAGCGATTCATGGAACCAGACACCGACTCGTTTACCAAACTCATTTGAAGGGGTTTAGTGATATGAATTGAGTGGCTTTACACAGGTTGCCTCAGGACACTGGGAATGCCGAAATCTGAAACATTGGATAAACGCTATCCGCATCTCAGCCGATTCCTGTCGATTCAAGGCTGGATAGAAATTGGCGCTGATGAGTACAGCACCTCTTTCGTTCGAGCGTTTGATCCTGGCGGCATGATTCATGAAGGACAAGAAAGCTATGCCACGCTGGATGACGCGCTAGCAGACTTGAATCAGGGCGTAAAAAATATATGGAGGAGCATGGCATCTAGCCATAGGCCACTCCGAAACCTATACCTGATTCAATCTACCCAATGTGGTTTATCTTGCCTAATCTAGAACGGGACCGACGGGGCTCGAACCCGCAACTTCCGCCGTGACAGGGCGGTGCTCTAACCGATTGAACTACGGTCCCTTGCGCTTTGTGCGCCCTTTGAAAGACGCAACCTCTATTGTGTAGATCTGGGAGCCTTTTGTCAAATGTTTTGAGAAATTTTTGGATACTTTTTGGGAAACAGGTTGAGGCCAATCCTCAATGACCTTAATGTGCCTGAATTTCCTGCACTTTTTCAGTAATGAATGCCACCAACCAATCTTTGACGCGATGCGTGGCGCGGCAGTCGTCCTCGTTGTAGCGCAAGATTGATTCGAGAAACGCGCGATCGCCCGTTTGCAGCCATTGTGCGTACCAGAAAATCGACTGTGCGCCGTTGGCCTCGGCATCGCGCCAGTTGAACCCTAGCCAGCGGGCGATCGCCTTCAGCGCATAGCTCTCGACGGGCAGCAGCGCCACCTGCGTCACCCAATCGTGCAAATCTACAAATCGGGTCAGCAAATCTTCTACGATCTCTGGGGCAGTTCCAAATAATTCCCCCAAACGGCGCACCGTCTGCACCTCGTAGGGGCAAAAATGAAAAATCGGTGCGTCAGGATAGCGCTGAAACAGTTCCATCAACTGGTTCCAGGCAAGACACTCTGCTTCTGGTGTTTCCGCCAGCAGCGCATAAAACTGATTGTGCCCCTGCGCCCGATCCACCACCAGCACGCCATGCAGGTACACCACATTTTGCTCTGGCGCAGACTCAATATCGAAATACAGTTCGACCTCGGCGGTCGGCAGGCGGCGATGAGTGACCAGTTCCAGCAGCGCCCCATGAGACAAAGACGGATTCAGCAGCGCCTCCTGATTCAGCGTTGCCTGGGCCTGATACACCAACTTGTGCGCCACGGCCGGCCCAAAGCCAGGAAGCATTTCCAACTCCCGGACGGGCGTAGCCGCCAGCGCCTCCAGTGTAGTGATTTGCATTTGCTTGAGATAAACGTAGCGGCTGGGCGTAACGCCGGGGAGCAGGGAGAGGTGGCGATCGCCCGTCGCCAGCCCATAGCAAAAGCTGTACCAGTGGCAGAGGTCGCAGCGGTTGTGAGCGATAAACACCTCTGGCTCGCGCTGGGTGATCAGCATCTCAGCGCAGGCGTAGAGAATTTCTTCCATGCGTGGCACTAAATCTACCAGATCCACCGCGTAGGGGCCACGCTGCCGCAGCATCAGCCAGCTTGTGTCGCACCACGCGCCCTGCACCGCCGCCAGCACATAGGCATGAAACGCCGCCATCACCTGATAGTCCAGCTTAGGGCGCTTGCCCAGGCGGATATCCGTCGGCACATACATCCAGTCGCCAAAGACCGACTCTCCCGGCTGCCGCACCAGCAGATCGGGGCAACTGACCAGCATCACGCCGTCGCGGTATTCCGTCAACAGCACGCCGCGAGAAATCCGCTCTACCCCCTGCTGCATCAGCGCCAGCGTGGTCTCCGCGCCCGCCGCCCAGTTTGACCGAGGATAATCTGCTTCGTGAATCACCGCATCCTGCAAAATTTCGCGGCGGTGGGCCAGGCTGTCTTGCCGCAGCTTCAGCAGATAGTCGCTGGGTGCATCGCAATATTCCAGGTCGCCGTAGCGGTCGAGGTAGGCGCGGCGATGGCAGCGCTGAAAGCTAAACAGCAGTTCGTCAGTGAGCCAGATAGTGTGCGGACTGTGAGCAGCGTGAAATGCAGCGGGTTCTTCCTGTTCTGGCAACACCGGCTGCTTGCGGTAGGTGCTAGACGGGCGATCGCCCGCATATTGTGCCGTGTATGACCCGGTATACGACCCGGTACATGACCCGTTGTATTGCCCCGGATATTGCTTGCTATAGGCCTCCGCAGACGGTCGAAAACTCGCGTCAGATTTAACACTTTCAGGCACCGAAACCAGCGAGGCAGAGTATTCGCTCTCCGCCTCTGATCGTTCAAATCGCGGCGGATTAGCGGACACACTCCTCCAGACTGAGCAAGCAAACCAGCGGTCGCTGCTTCAGCCTTGTAGAAACCTGGGAGTGGATCGATCGACTCGATAGCATCATGCGGGATAGCCTGTGAACCAGGCGCAACGAGCGCAAAAAACAAAAGCTCTGACGGCGGACAGAGGATTCACCCAAACTGAAAAAAATCTCCGCCACAGTCCGGCAACCCTGAGAATTTTTTCCTATCTTCCATGACTCTACCCTGATCTGGAAAAATCTGCATCAAAAATCCGCATCGCGTTTGCCAGCAACCTTTAGGCCGCAGCCAGAAGCGAATCACTGCACCACTCTTCACCACTCTTCAGCGCGATAGAACCGATCCGACCAATCGCCCACCTGCGCTCGAATAAACGCAATTTCTTCCGCCGAAAGCTTTTCCTTCCAGGTGTAGGCATTGGCTTTGCTGTTGCGCTTGAGAGCAAACAGCGACGGCTCCACCGAGGGATTTTTTTCGTTGCTATAGTCTGTGATTTTGCGCTGCACGGTGTCGCTGAAATCCAGCCCCAATTGGTCAAAGATTTGCTGAAAGCCCGCCAGCGGCTCTAGCGACAGGTCTTCGTGCCGCACGAACTGCCAGTGGGGAAACTGCTCCCGGTAGGTGGCAATGCGATAGTGAATCAGCTTCCACAGCAGCGCCGCGTGTTCCAGAATCGATCGCCCGTGCCCGCCACCGGGTACTTCGTCTCCGGCGATGAATTCTTCGATTTCTGCGGCAAAGGGATGCAGATGGTCGCGCATCAGCAAGGGCTGGTCGAGAAAGTGGCGGAAGTTGTGGAACCAGCCCGCTTTTTTGAGGCTGTAGGCAAAGGCCGCGGGATGGCGAATCATCACCACCACGTCCATGTTGAAGCGGGTCGCCAGCCAGTCGGCAGAAAAGAGAGCGATCGGGTCTTTCAGCAGGGGACGACGGCCCGCCGCGCGGCTTTTGGCGAAAAATGCGCGATCGCCCCGCACTTTGCGGCGATATTCTGCATCATTCACCAGCTTCCAACTGGGAATCAGGTTATATTGCAGCCGCACCGTTTTCTCAAAAAACCGCCGATATTGAGCCTCGTTATCAGCGCAGATATATTGAAACCAATAGTCCCACTGTGCGCCGCAAAAGCCCAGGTTATGGTCCAGGTGAAACGGCTCGTGAATATAGGCGACTTGGGGCGATGCGCCAATCATCCGCCCGACCCAGGTCGAGCCAGAGCGATGGGAACCCGTCACCAGAATTGGTTTTTGCAAGACTTTGCCCATAGCGCTATGCACTGGCGGTACGGGCTATTGCTCGATGGCAGAACGACCCTGCCGCCCCAGCCGCACAATGACAAAGTGCCCAAAGTAAATTAGATAAATCACCAGCCCGACAATGCCCAAAAAGCCCAGGAAAGGCGGGCGATAGTTTGCATGGAGGACATCCTTGTAAATCAGCGGGGCTTCGCGCCACACCTGGCAAAAGGGCGTTTGGTAGCTTGCTTCCGAAAAGGCGCATTGCAAAAAGGGAATCGTGGCGATCGCCCCCAGTGTGCTGTAGATCGTCAGCGCCCAGCGCCAGGCACTAAACCCAAGTTTGAGCAGGCTAGAGCGCTGGTCGTCAATTTCCTCATTTAGGTCAACCCAGAACCACAGCCCGACGGGAATCAAAATCTGCGCCAAAAACGAGGCCAGAAAGCCGATCTTCAAATCCCCAATTAGCAGATAAACCGTAATCGCCAGCAGGCTGGAGACGCGCCAGTAAATAATCAGCAGCCGCTGCATGGCTTCAGCCTGTTTCACCGTTGCCCAGATCAGCAAAACCAGCGGCAGTAGCACCGCAAACAGCACTGCCAAACGATAGTCCATCCAAACCAGAGAGCGCAGAAGATCGGGAGACATGAATTCAAAGGTGGAAATGAACTGCAACGCACAGAGGGACTTGGGTCAAGCCCTGTTTTAGCCTAAGAACATCTCGGAGCCTTATCCAGTGTAAGACCTTACCGGACTTGTCCCGCAGATTTCTGCTGTGGCTCACGGTACATCGACCAGGATCGTGTCGCAGATTCAGAGGGTCAGTCTGATGGCTGCTAAATTGTAACCAGACTTTTAGCCAAACTTTAAAAAGAAAAATGCCTGACCCTATAAGCCCCCAAGGTCAGGCAGTTCACCTGTAAGGACGCCTTCTGAGCAGGAACCCTAACGATTCAATTGCCCCCTAATCGCTAGTGTTCCGAATGCGTTCTCCAGAGTTATCTATATTCTGCAATTTCTTGAATTCAATTCCCTTGAGATTTTTACTGAACTCTCCTAGGCAATTTGGCGAAAAGGTTCCAGTAGATACGGGAATTGCCATTGACAAGTTTACGATTGATCAGGTAACCGCTCAATCGTTTTCGGATGGTGCGGTTAGAAATGAGCCTGACGCACTCAGGAGTCTAAAAAATTTGAACCAATCTGCTCCTGCTTGGATGACCATTCCAGACGGACAAATGCTAGGCTCGAAAAAATGCTGCTTGTCAGGGCTTTGAGGTGCTGTGTTAAGGATGACACTGTGCCAGAAGACTGCTGAGGGCGATCGCCACGATTCAACCATGCTCACTCCCATCACCGAAGACGTTTTTAAGCAACTGATTCCCGCTGTCGCCACAGCGCAGCAGTATCGCTACTACTGGGGCAAGTTTCAGGATGTGCTAAGTCGCGTGCTGATTTCGGTCGTGGGGGCGCTGCTGGGGTTAGTGCTGCGGGCAATTTTGCCGCCCAACTTTTGGTTTGAGATTCTGGAATTCAGCGTGGCGATTATCGCAGGTCTGTACTGGTTGTGGGGGCCCGCCTACCAAGCTGGCCGCCGCAATGCGGAATATCGTCGCTATCCCTATGCTGGCTTTTGGCAGGGCGAAGTGTCTGATGTCTACATTACTGAAGATTTGGTCGGCACTGAGGAGCGGGTCAACAAGCAGGGCGAACTGATGGTCGTCGAAAATCGGCAGCGGCGGCTGAACCTAGAATTAGCCGATGAGGCGGGCTATCTGGGCAAAGTAAAAGTGCCGCTGGTGCGCGACCATCGGGTAATTCGTCCGGGCGATCGCGCTCAACTCGTGGCCATTTCCAACCGCCCCGACCTCGACCCAATCTTGGAGCTATCCGACGTGTATATGGCAGATTATGGGCTGTGGGTTAGCGACTATCCCTACTTGAACCGGGAGGTGTTTGCAGGCATCAGCCAGCAGCTCAGCCGTCGCGCTAGCGAACCCGGCCCAAAGCGCCGCCGCGACCCTGCCACCGACCCTGCCTACGACCCTGGCTTTTATGAAGCGCCGCCGCGTCCGACCGAGGAGCGTCCTGACCGCCCCCGCCAAACAAGCCGCTTTCGCCAAGCGCCGCCCCGCAGCCGCCCGCCTAAGCGCCGCACGCCCCGCCGTGAGTTCTGAGATTCGGTCTGAGCCACGCAAAATAGGGGGACTGCCCGCTCTGGTCGTGCAGCCCCCTGAACAGGTCTATGAATCGGGTCTATGAATATAGAGGTGAATGATCAGGCGCTGCCCGTAAAGGCAACTTCTGGAAACTTGCTTTGCGCCTCGGCCATAGACTTTTTCTTGCCCTCTTCTTGCCAGTAGTTGATGACTTCTGTGGCTTTGTTGAGCAGTTCTACCCGATCGGCTTCGGCAATCCAGTGCTTCGCCTCTAGCTCGGTCTTGAGCTGTTCCCACGCATCATTGCGGGGCCAGAAGAAATAGGATGTCAGCGGGCTGGTTCCCTTTCCGACGACTTGGTCTACTGCCAGAGCCACATTGTTATCTAGCCAGAGAACCTTGAGAATAAACTTGGACAATCGCACCTCCAGGACAGTCCGGGCTGCCTTCAAAAACTCTACAATCCTCTATAGTAAATTACGAACTGGCGCGATCGCCAATATTTTTGGTTAGATTTGTCCTGAGCTAATTTTTTCTAGAATTTTTTCCCAAACGATTCCTATGCAGCAGGCGATCGCCCTTCTAGTGTTTGATATTGACGGCGTGATCCGCGACGTGGGCAATTCCTACCGCCGCGCCCTAGCGGACACCGTAGAAGCCTTTACCGATGGTCGCTTTCGCCCCTCCCAGACAGACATTGACCAGCTCAAAGGGGAGGGACTGTGGAACAACGACTGGGAAGCATCTCAAGAATTGATCTATCGCTACTACGAGCAGCAGGGAACCGGGCGATCGCAGCTTGATTTGTCCTACGAAAAAGTGGTGGACTTCTTTCAGCGGCGCTATCGCGGAGCCATTCTAGACGATCCTGATCGGTGGGATGGCTACATTACGCAGGAGCCACTGCTGGTCGATGCGGCCCATTTGCTTGAACTGCAAGCCAGCGCCATTCCCTGGGGGTTCTTCAGCGGGGCAACGCGGGGATCGGCGACCTACGTTTTGCAGCGTCGATTGGGATTGCAAGATCCCATCCTGGTGGCGATGGAAGATGCCCCTGGTAAGCCCGACCCGACGGGGTTGCTGCAAACGGTGGCTCAAATCGAGGCTCGGTTTGGGTTATCTAACCTGCTGCCAGTGGTGTATGTGGGCGATACGGTGGCGGATATGCAGACGGTGACGGCGGCGAAAGCTGTGGCGGGCGATCGCCCCTGGATTGGCGTTGGCGTGCTGCCGCCCCATGCCCAGTCCCCCGCCGACTACGCCGCTGCCTACACCGACAAGCTCCACACCGCAGGCGCAGTCCGCGTGGTGAACACTGTCCGAGAACTGACCCCGCCCTCCGTTGCCGAACTGCTAGACTCTCACGGGCACCTGGGATAAAGCGACTTGGTGGGCGTGCGGCGAGGACTCAGCACCAGCACTGAATCCATAAACTGCCTTAGCTCGGTCTGATGGGCAGCAGAACTGACCGCTGCTTGCAGATGTCGCAGCACCAGTTGGATAAAGCGGCGACTGGCGGCGATCGCCGCACGGGTCGGCGTACTGCTCAGGTTAATATAATCCCGCGGATCACCAAAGAAAACCCGCCCGTTGGGTTGACGCATCGGCATGACGCGATGTTCGTGCGGATAAGATAGCCCGCCCATGCCAAAGTAGCGGATAAACCGGATGGCTCCTGCACCGCCGTTCTCACGCTCCGTGTGGGCAGATGAGTAAGAATCCTGAATCAGGTGCAGCGCCTCGCCTAGCCACTCAAAGGCGGCTTCGCGGGTGGGAGCCGCCATGATTCGCTGGTAGATAGCCACAAGCTGCTGTCGCGCTTCGGCGAGGGCTTCCTCTAGCGACTGGCACTTGTGGCGGCGCAGCATGTGGCGGCGCTGTTGCGAGGGCTTAAAGTGGTTTGTGATTTTTTCAAGATCCACCCGGCGCACGCCCCGATTCATGGCATTTAGTTCAGCAGGGGTGATGGGTAGTCCTTTGGCAGCCTCCCGATTCAGGGTTTCATGCCCCGGTGGAATGCGGCGTTTAATATCTTCCACAACGAACGGATCGGCTTCACGTTCGGCCGCCATTTCTTGCAGCGTTTCCAGATATTGCTGCTGCACCCGCGCATCGAATGAGCGTGGCGTATTAGATTCAGTTATCTGTTCCAGCTTGGATTCAACTTCCCATTCAAATTCAGATTCCAGTTCCCATTCTGCTTCGCGCTGTTTGGGTGGAGCAGTGCGGGCAACAGGCGGCAAATCTGCCCCCTGCTCTAGCGCCGTCACCAGCACAATCCGGTTGCCGTTCTCGCCGCCGGGCCGATAGACAATCGGTACGCCCCGCACCACGGCTAGGCGGGTGTTGTAGCCGGGGCGGGTTTGGCGGTAGTGCTTGGCGGCGCGAAACTCGCGGACGAAGGTGCGCGGATCGAACCGCACGCCTTTGGAGGCAAGCCGTTGCAAAAATCGCTGGGTGAAATGGAGGGTGGGCAAAAAGCCCTGGCGCTTGAGATAGGCGGCAAACCGCTGAGCGATGCTGCGTCCAGCTTGCCCCCGGCGGCCAAATTCATCTTCAAACTCCGGAGCGGCCGAGCCGTTCTGGAGCGCTTTAGTTGAAAACGAGTTCATAGTTATCGAGGGGGAATGGTGTGGATTTGGGATTTTGGGCTGGGTATTTTAGCTGGGTATCTTGGATTAGCGATTTTGGATTGCGATCACTCAGTCCTTATTCAATCCACAATCCAAAATCTAAAATCCAAAATCTAAAATCCAACCCGATCGAAGCGGCACATGACTGGGGCGATCGCCCTCTAGCCCTGCCCTGCCCTGAGCGGCGCGACGTTGCCGTTGCGGCTGGCGTTGATCGGGACGACGCGCTGGGTGTGGCCGCGAAAGGCAATGCCCAGCACCTCGGCACTGGTCAGCCACTCTTCGGACACATCGGCGATTTCCCGCAGCAGCGCTTCAAATTCCGCCCGCGAGCTGTTGAGGATATACTTTTGCGCCAGCCAGCGGATGATTGATCGCCCGGAGGTGGCCATGCGGTGTCGCTGGGAGGCGTTGACCTGTTTGTTGAAGTAGCGCAGCATCACCTCTTCCGCCACGTCCCAGGCGTTGTCTGCGCCAAACAGCTTGCGAACGTCTTCGGCTCCTAGAATGCGGAAGGCTTCGTCCAGCAGTTGCAGCGTCTCAATGCGAAATACGTTAACGTGTCCGTAAGAATTCCACTTTAAGTTATTTCGCAGATCTAACCCCGCGCGGCGCACCGTGGCGATGCTGCCAAAGCTGGGGTCGTAGGCGCGTTCGCGAATCACGTCGGAAATACGCTTGTCGCGCCAGAAGGCAGCCACACTGTTGATAAATTGCGTGAACATACCGTGGAACTGGGCGTTTGGCTTGGCGCTGGGCATGGGCGGCGTGGTGGTGTAGCCAAACACGCGGCGATAGGTTTGCATTCGGTTGCGTTCGGCATAGCGGAGGATGCTGCGGCGATCAAACCGATACAGCCCGTAAGCGCCTTCACCCGTCGAAAGGCGCACTGCGCCCGCGTCAAACAGTTCTTGCAGCTTGCGGATGGCGCGGAAGATGCCGACGGTTTCCATCTGATAGAGATAGTAGAGATCGGCAACGGATAAGATACGATCGCTCGCAACTTGTTCGTCATAATCTTCCACGCCTTGCGGCAGGCGCGTTTCGTCGATGCCCTTAGCTGCATCTTTGCCCAAGCCAATCAGGTCGGCCAGCCCGCCATCGGCAGGCACGGGCGCAGTAGCATTGGCGGCGATCGCCTGGGCTAACATATCTTCGATGCGCTGGGTCAGCGCGTCTGCAAGCTGGGGGTTTTGAATGAGCTGCGGGCCGAGTTGATCGACGAGCGTTTCTTTTAGCGCGGCAATGCGGTCGAGTAAACTTTGGTTTTCTCCGGTGGTGGTCATGGGAATTTCTCCTCGAACAAGGGCTTAGTCAGGGGTTAGTGGGTTAAGGATTGCGGTTTGCCAGCCTAGATTTTGCAGGTTTTGGCTGTCGCTATCGACTTGGCTAGCGATTCATTCTTACTGAGCGATTCGCCATTGCGTTTGCTGTTGCGTTTTCTGTCATCGGAGATCGCATCTGAGATCAATCGAGATCATCGGGTGTGTCGCCAGAGGGCAATGTTACTTGCTCCGCCAGTTGGCGCACCTGATAGAGCTGATAAGCCAAATCACGCAGCGCCCGAATCACCCCTTCGCGGCGGAAAGCGGCGTTGGGAATCGGCGCATAGGTGGCGGCTTGGGTTAGCACCATGAGGCGATCGCTCGTTTCAGAAATCACCCGAATGCCCAGCTTGCCGCCCGATTTCGCCAACATCGGCCCTTCCTCGCTGGCAAATCGCCAGACCCAGTTCAGAAGCCCCTCCACGCTCATCGAATCACCCAATTTAGCCGTTTCCTCAAATGGATATCCAGTGCCATCTGGTAGTGGAAAGGCAGGGCGAGGAGATTCGTAAGGAATTTCCATATCTTCTACATCGGCTTCAGCACGAGTGAAGTCGACGTAGACCGACAGCCGCTCCTCCGGCCCCAAGAAAAATAGCTCCATGATCCGGTAGACTTCCTGCACCGACTCGGCCACCACCGCCAGTGCTTGCGACAGCCGCACCAACTGTGTGCCAATGTAGGCTCCAGCGCTGGATTGCTGAGTGTGCTTGTAATCCACCCAACTCCGCCGCAGCGATTGCAGATAATCCTTCAGCGTCAGGAAGTTGCTGTAGTTTTGCTCCTCTTCGACGGTGTTGATCTGTCCGCGCACCAGCCCGAAATATTTCTCCAGTTTCTTGAGCTGTCCGTCTGGGCGCTGATTGCCGCTATCCACCTCTTTGCCCAGCAGCAGTTGAAACAGGTTGTCTACCCGCAAGATGCGCGGGCCGCCCCGTGCGCCCAGTTCTGCCAAAAGCTCCTGCATCTCGGTGCGGATGATGGCGCGGGTGGCTTCCATGTTTTCGCGGTCGGCAGAGGGCTTCAGCGGCGTAAGTGCATTTAGCAATCGAATGCCGTCTTGAATTGCCGTTTTTGCCCGGTGATAGAGGCTGGCCTGCGCTCCGGTGATGCCGCCACCCAGGTCAGACGCACGAACGCTGACGGATTGCGGATTCCAGTCATACACCGTGCGGCCATCGACCTGGCGAGCGGTGAAAGTCTGGGTTAGCGTGTTCACCAGGGTTTTGGGGTCGTCGGTTCGCTGGGTATGGCCCAAAATACCGCCCAGGGCACTCTCCACAATTCCTTGCAAATCGCCACCCCCAGCAGCAGGAGCCGAAACAGAGGCCATTCTGCCCGTTCGGTGAATCTGGTCGAGGCTGGGCAGCACGTCTACCACCTGCAACTGGCCGGGTTGGTCTTTGGAAGGCTGGGCAGGGGGGCGCTTGGATTGCTCAGGACTCGGCACCTCTAGCGCCACTAATTCTATGCTATAAGACGTTGCCTGACCCTCTTGCTTGACCTGATGCGGGCCTTGTCTGGGGTCTGGTGGAGTGACAGGGGTTCTCAGTGGCTCCAAGGAGAAATCGGGACGAATCTCTGTTTCTCCCAAAAATTCGCTGTCCCGAAAGAGTTTGAAATACACATCGGGTGTTGGTTCCGTTTCTCCCGGATCTTGGCGAAAGTCTTCCTTGGTAAAGGAGATTTCAAAGTAGCCCTGGGTATCCGTTCGAGAAATGCCAATCAGATCGTCGTATTGCCGATCTTTGTCGTGGAGTTCTACGCGGATGCCAGCTTCAGATTGGCTTTGGTGTTTGACCACACGCCCTCGAAGCGTGTATCTATCTCGGTTCATGCTGCGCTATCTCCTTGCTAAAGCTTTATAGAAGTTTTCAGTAATAAGTCCCGGCGCGGCCAGCCGTCGATCTAGTGCGTGGCGGGAGGCGCAGATCAGGAAGCGTTCGGGGACGATGCCCGGATCGTTGCCCTTGGCCAGCCGCTGTCCGGCTTCTTCGATGATTTGCTGATGGTGGGGTTTGAAGCCGGTGACTTCCGCCAGCGATCGCCCGCCCAGTTCGCTATAGGGCGTGTAGCAAATGGTATCGACGACGAGCTTGTGGGCCCGGTCGAAGGTTTGCAGCACGGCCGGCGGAATCGTGCCCGCGTGGGGATTGGGATACAGGCGCTTCCAGATGCGGTTGTAGTCGTTCGCCATTTGCGGAAACCCCATCCGCCGCAGCAGTTCCGTGCTGATGAACACGCGCAGGTAGGGCGTGGGGTGGGGCGCGCCGGGGTGAAAGAAGAGGGTGCTTTGGGGCGATCGCGAGGCAATGTCCATCAGCGAGGCGACGATGTAGGGGCCGCCCAGCAGCAGCCCCGACATATCCGCAAAGGTTTCGCTGTGCCATTTTGTCCACACGGCTGCGACATCCGGGGATAACCCCGCCTTCAGCAACCGATGGGCGATCGCCCTGGGCAGGGTTTGCCGCAGGCCCAGATCGGTTTGCAAGTTGTGGGCGACTTCGTGCAAAATCGCCCCCAGGGTCCAGGGATTCACCAGGCGATGATACGGCAGTTGGATCAGCGGAAACGGATTGAGCTGCTGACTTAGCTTGGTGAGGGGAATGCCGCGCCGGAAGGTGGCAGGCGAAAACCCCGTTTTGACGTAGGAGAAGGGCGGCGGCGCGGGAATCGACTTCGCCTTGCCCAGGCCCATATACACGTCCTGATAGCAGTCGAGGGCGATGCGATCGCACCCCAACAGCCACGGCGCAAACTGGCTCTGCCGTTGCCCAAACAGCTCAAAGTAAAAGTCCCAGATTTGCTCGATCTTCCGCACCAGATCATGAGCCTGATCCTTGCGGGCGATCATCTGCTGCAACTGAGCCGTTGCGGGCTGGGCGATCGCCGCCTGAGCGCTGCCAGACACAGTTTTGGACACGCCCTGGAGGTGCGATCGCAGACGGGCAATAAGCTGGTTTACCGCATCGATGTGGGCATCGCTGGGACTGGCTGCATCAGAGCCAAACTCGCCCTGGCGAAACGGACGCAGCGCTTCCACATGGCGCACCACGTTCACCGCCTGTGCCCGCAGCCAGGGGTCGAGGTTGGGCGGCTCTACCCCGCGAGTGGTTGGATAATCAGGCGTGGTTTCCTGATATAGCTCGGCGAGTGCCTGCCGCGTTGCCTGATACGGGTCTATCCCGCTCCTTGATCCGTTCATGAATCCATTCATGCCAAAACTCCCCGTTGCATTCCCATCAACTACACGCTGATATCCCTGAACCCGCAAGCCTTCCGCCTATACGCGGGCCCGTTTGCGTGCGCCGCAGGTGCATTGGCGGCTGTGAATCTGGCGCGATCGCTTCATGACGGCAGAAGCACGGCGCGGATTACCCAACACCTGCGCCACGTTGCCAGCCACCGTCCGAGCTGCTACGCGGGTGTTTACGGGCTGTCCTTTGGCCACGCGCTGCGCCAGGGTTGCCAGACTACTGCGAGCGATCGTCGGGAAGGTGCGAACCAGCGGGCGGGTTTGAGGATTCTGGAGCAGTGCCCGACCCGCCTGAGCCAAAGGACGAATCACCTGGGGAACCACACGAGAAATGACGGGTGCGGCTGCGCTGATGCCCCGCGCCACCATTGGAATCAATGCGCCAATGAAGGCTTCCGCTTCGGCTTCGCTCTGGCTATTAGCCGCCATGTGGGCCAGGTGTTCCGCCATCACTTCGTATTCGCTGGCCGGCGTGGTTTCAAATTCGGGCAGCACTTCCGGATGCTGCTCAAACTCATACTCAAACTCGCCATCGCCACCAAAGGCGCTGCTCAGTCCCCGCAGCAGATTGCCGATGAAGGGATCGCCTTCGTATTCACCTTCCAGTTCAAACTCGTTCATAGGGGTTTCATACTCCATCTCGAATTCGCGCTGGCCCCGGCGGCGACGACGGCGGAACAGCCCGCCAATTGCCTGAATCGCCATCGGTGCAGCCGCCTTGAGAATGGGAGCCAGCAGGGGCAAAAACTCTTCGCTTTCGTATTCGTACTCATAGGCGCGATCGCTTTCACCCAGCACGGCCGATTCAAATTCCGATTCCAGTTCCCGATCCAGGGTTTCAAATTCGTACTGATACATGAGTGTGGTCTCCTTTTTCAGTGATGTTTAGTTGAGGTATTGGGTTGAAAACAAGCAAGGCTCCAGCAGAACTAGCCCCGCACTTTCTTGCGGGCGACTGGAGCAGGCTGTGTCACTTTCTGCGCGACTTTGGCAGAATTGGCCACAATTCGAGCAGCGGTCATGGGATTTTTGAGTGCTTTGCGGGTCTGGGCGGCCATCACCTGGGCCACGACCGGGCGGGTAATCTGTTGACCCTGCGCGGCTTTCTGGGTCAGCACTTGCCCCGTCCGCATCGCCACCGTCGGCAAAATTCGCACCAGCGGGCGGGTCGTCGGGTTTTGGCGTAGCCCCCGTGTCAGTTGGGCGCTGGCTTTGACAATCGTCGGAATCTGCTTTTGCACCGCAGCAGACTTGGTGGGCAATACGCGAGTCACAGCGGCTCCAGCAAAGGCTTCGGCTTCGGCTTCGTTTTGGGCTTTGGCCGCAGCACCAGCCAGCGCTTCGGCCACGGCTTCTGTTTGCGGTGTGGCAGCGGATTCAAATTCTCCTGCCCACCCCCCTTCAAATTCCATTTGTCCAGCCGTTTCATACTCGAATTCGTACTCGCTTTCGCGCATCATCTGCCCCAGCGCTGCGCCAAGCTGCGGCCCACCGATGGCATTGCCGATCAGACGAGTGGCATGAGGAATAACTTTCGGCAGAATCGGTTTGAGCCGTCCAGCGAGACGACGCACCGTACTCAAAAAGGCTTCGCTTTCATACTCACTTTCGTACTCACCTTCGTATTCACCTTCGTATTCACCTTCGCCCAGTCCAAGGGCGTTCATTGCCCCGCCGATGAGTCCACCCAAAAATTCTTCACCTTCGCTTTCGTATTCGTGCTGAACTTCGTATTCGTTTTGAAGCTCATATTCAAATTCACTTTCAAACTCATTGGTGAGTTCGTGTTGCAGAGTTTCACCGTCCAACATTGCATCACTCCAATCGAAATGCAGTTCATCTCTAGC